>JAAZCB010000689.1 GCA_012513545.1 Clostridiaceae bacterium | reverse complement strand
TTTTTTAAAAGCTTCAAAAGCACTAATAAATCTTGATAAAATGGAAGTAGAATAGAATAAAGTTCTATAAATGAAAATCCATTCAATTTTAATTAATCAAATATTCTAAATAAATGCTGGACACCTTGATTTTACTCATTTCTACCTATGCACCCACTGGAAAGGATAACCACTTGTTAATCCCATGGCAAGGGCAAATGATCCGCAACCCGGGACATTGAACAATGGACGCATGACAGGCTCAAGAAATATGCCTGCGGACTTCATGAAGCCTGATTTGTTCAGTACTTCTGAGGCTACAAAGAATGGAAAAAGTGAAGGAAAAACAATACTAAGCCAGAGGTTAAGTCCTTTTGCAGCAGATTCTACTGCCGTATTTGAAAAAATAATAAGCAGCAGAATAAAAAAAGCACTTGAGGAAGGAATTATTAAAGCTTTCAAATAAATTATCTTACTGGAGCGGGTATTAATAAGAAATAAAGCTGTCAGTGTTAAAATTATAAATAACAAATAGTTTATCATTTTTGACTCCTTGTAAAAGGCTAATAATGTTCTATTCACCAGAGGTTACAGACAAAATATCAGTTAAGTTAAGTTCTTTCAACAACATTTCTGTGCTGCTGTCAAAGGTATAAAAATAAGGCCTGTTCTTATCGTCCAATATTAATAAATATGGAGAAGTTTTGTCATCCGGGAAAATTATAAAAACATCGCTGACAAGGTTATCCAGCCATTCTGTTTGTATTTTCAAAGGCGGCTCTATAGGGACTTTAATTATATAACCTTTATCCGGAAGGGCTTTAACCTTCACGTACAAACCTGTAATGCGGTTGAGATATTTTATAACCTCGTTTTGTATCACGACGCTTGAAGGGGCTTTTTTTATGACAATTCCTTTGTTTATACTGAAAATTTCTATTTGTCTGCTTTCTTCATTCCGGCTGTCTGAGATGAGAAATGCTTGGGCACTTATCTTTGTGGACAGGCCAAAATTATTTCTATCAGAGGGTTCAATAACTCTCAGGTAATAAAAAGCTGAAAATGACATAGAACATAACAGGATAATGGTTATTATATTATAGAGTTTATGTTTGCTTAGTATAATAATGCTCATATATAACTCACCCCTTAGTTATTTATTACATGCAGGGGCAGTTTATTACATTTATTTTGTTACAATCTATGAAGTTTTCTATAATAACTAAGCAGCAAATAATAACCAGTTTAAATATGCCAATAGTGATTATTATAGAAGGCAAAGCCTTTGAAACGCTACACAACCCAAAGTGGAAATGGACTTAGGCTTAGTTCGAATTATTCGATCTATTACTCGGATATGCAAAAAACACGCTGGTTGGTAAAAAAAAAGGAGGATTTATAGAAGTTTTGTAGAATATAGATAACTAATCTAATATATGGTGGGGTATCAAAGTGGCTAACAACAAAATTGACCTAGCTAGTTTGGATAAAATAATCAAAAAGACTATTGAAGCCATAAACAACAGTAAAGTTGAGTTGTATGATATCGCAGAGAGTGCCCGAAGTGAATGTAAAAGGCTTGAAATCGAACTGCAGGAATTAAAGCAGCAAACAGCTGAAGTTATTGATACTGTTGAACGTCTCGAAGATGAGTTAAAAGAAAGTAAGAAACATCTAATGCTTGTCAGCAAATATTACGATAAATATTCTGAAGATGAAATCAAAAAATCCTATGAAAAAGCTGATATTATACGAATAGAGCTTGCAGTTAAGCGTGAGCAGGAACAGTATAATATCAAAAGAAGAAATGAGCTGGAGTTAAGATTGAAAGAAGCTCTTAAAACTGTTGATAAAGCGGATAGTCTAATATCACACGTGGGTGTATCTTTAGGGTATCTCACCGGAGACCTTCAGGAGGTAAGCTTAAAGCTTGAGGATATACAGCAAAGACAGTATTTGGGACTTCGGATAATTAAGGCACAGGAAGAGGAAAGGCAAAGGGTAGCCAGAGACATTCATGATGGACCTGCTCAATCAATGTCCAATATTGTGCTAAAGGCAGAAATATGTGAGCGTCTTGTAGATAGTGAACCTCATAAAGCCAAGGAAGAATTAAAGAATTTAAAGTCAGTTGTAAGAGAGACACTTCAAGATGTAAGGAAAATCATCTATAATTTAAGACCTATGTCTCTTGACGATTTAGGATTGATTCCGACACTTCAAAGATTTGTTACAACATACCAGGAAGAATCTAGAACGAAGGTTTCTTTTAAAACCAGAGGAAGCTTTGAGGAGGTCAAACCTGTAATATCATTAACTGTTTTCAGACTTGTCCAGGAAGCAGTCAACAATATCAAAAAGCATGCTCAGGCAAAGAATGTCAGTATCAATCTGGAATTTTTCCAGGAGGAATTGAAGCTTTATATATCGGATGATGGAAAAGGTTTCGACTTAGCCGCCCTAAAACCAAGAAATGATGATATAAGTGGAGGCTTCGGATTGATCAGTATGAGAGAAAGAGTAGAGCTTTTGAATGGGAAGTTAGAAATCAGTTCTACAATTGGAAAGGGAACAAGATTAAATATAACGGTACCTTTAATTCCGGAAGAGGGGGTCTCAAATGGATAAGATTCGTGTACTGATTGCTGATGACCATGCTATGGTCAGGCAGGGTCTGAAGCAAATACTTGAACTGGAAGAAGATATGGTAGTAATAGCACAGGCACCTAACGGTGAAGAAGCTATAAAGCTTGCAAAAGATCATCATCCTGATGTAATACTTATGGATATAAATATGCCGGGAATGAACGGATTACAGGCAATAAAGGAAATGAAACTCGGAAATTTATTGTCAAGAGTAATTGTACTAACTATTCATGAAGATAGGGAGTACCTCTTTAAAACCCTGCAGATGGGGGCAGAGGGTTATGTTTTAAAGGATGCAGACCCTGATGTTCTAATTGAAGCTATCAGGAGTGTAAACAGAGGACAGTCATACATACAGGCGAATATGACAAAAGAGTTGGTGAAAGAGTTTAACAGAGTTACCCTTAACGAAAAAGGTAAAAGTGAAGAAAATACTTTGACTGCCAGAGAACTTGAAGTGCTTGAGCTTATAGCTGAAGGAATGATTAATAAAGAGATAGCCAAGCGCCTTTACATAAGTGAAAAGACTGTTAAGAACCATGTATCCAATATATTCAGGAAACTGAATGTTTCTGACAGGACTCAGGCTGCTATTTATGCCTT
>JAAZCB010000688.1 GCA_012513545.1 Clostridiaceae bacterium | reverse complement strand
CCAAAAATAGCTCAAGCCGTTGGGGTAGTTGCTCTTAACATTATTTTGTTTTCGGGTGGAATGGACACTCGCATGTCTGAAATAAAGCCAATTGCTGTACAAGGATTTATTCTTGCTACTATCGGCGTAATGCTCACAGCTTTAATAACGGGTGTTTTTATATATTGGCTAACCAACAATTTCTTTAATGCTGTTACATTCTCACTTTTAGAATCTCTGTTGCTTGCCAGTGTGATGTCATCTACAGATTCTGCCTCCGTATTCTCTATACTGCGTTCGAGAAATCTTGCACTAAGAGAAAATTTACGACCTTTATTGGAGTTCGAAAGCGGAAGTAACGATCCTATGGCATACATGCTTACTATTGTGCTTATTCAACTTATAAAATCTCCAGAAATAGACACTTGGGCTGCTGTGTTTATGTTTTTTAAACAATTGATTTTAGGTGGATTAGCAGGCTTCTTATTGGGAAAATATGTATTTGTCCGCATTATCAACAAAATTAATCTAGAAAACGATGCCCTTTATTCCGTCTTGCTTTTTACCCTAATGCTGTTTTTGTTTGGATTTACAAGTTTTATTGATGGTAACGGTTATTTAGCTGTTTATATTGGCGGATTATTTGTTGGCAACAGCAGATTTGTACACAAACGCAGTTCGCTAAAATTCTTTGACGGAATGACTTGGTTAGTCCAAATTGTGATGTTCCTTACTTTAGGTTTATTAGTTAATCCTTCGGAATTACTTCCAATAGCAGGCGTGGGAATTCTTGTAGGTTTATTTATGATTTTTGTCTCGCGTCCAATAACAGTTTTTGCTTGTCTTCTGCCATTCAGAAAAATGACTGTGCGAGCAAAAAGCTATGTTTCGTGGGTAGGACTACGCGGTGCTGTACCTATTATTTTTGCAACATATCCATGGGTAGCAGAAATTACACATGCAAAAACTATTTTCAACATTGTATTTTTTATAACAATTATTTCGCTATTAATACAAGGAACCTCTGTTAGCATAATGGCAAAATGGTTAAAAGTGTCGGAAGATGCTCCACCAAAAAGAAAATTGAAAAAATTCGATGTAGAAATTGCTGACGAAATAAAATCTTATATGAGCGAAATAACCATTAAAGAAGAATATTTAGCTAATGGCTCAAGACTAATGGATTTAAGAGTGCCTGACAACACTCTGATTGTTATGGTAAAACGAGACGACCAATATTTTGTACCGAGAGGGAATACAGAACTTTTTGTTGGCGATTCAATTTTAGTAATTACAGACGACGAAGAAGCTTTAGAAATAACACATAAAGTTATGAAAGGCGAAACAGATAAAAAAGATAAAGCAGATAAATTATCTAAACAATCCTAACCTACTACATTTCTCTTTATAATATTTAATAATTCATTACGATTAATTGGTTTGGCAATATAATCATCAAAACCTTGGTTAAGTAATTTTTGAGCATCTTCATTTTGAGTATAGGCAGTGCAGGCTATTACTGGAATTTTATTATTTATTTTCTTTATTT
>JAAZCB010000687.1 GCA_012513545.1 Clostridiaceae bacterium | reverse complement strand
GTGGTCAGGGGATCATAGTAGGGAATAGGTAAATGGAACTATAAAAAGTCAAGAAACAAGGGCATATCATATCGGGGCGGTGCCTTTTGGCAATAATTCAAAAAGAGGGAGTTAATATGTATAAAATACTTGATGATAAAGGCGTTCTGTTTGATGAATACCAGTATAAGAATGAAACTGAATATGAAAAAATGATTGTTGCTAATGCCGGAATAATATTTGGCGAACAGGGCATTTATTTTGATATTAAAAAGAAAATCGGTAAGTCAAAAGAAGGAGCTGCAATTCCAGACGGGTATTATCTTGATCTAAAATTTCACGATGATCCGGTTCTGTATTTTGTAGAGATAGAACTGAGTGATCATGATGTTTACGGTCATATAGGTGAGCAGGTATTGCGCTTTGCCATTTCTTCAGAGATGAGCAAGCACAAAATAAAAACAATTTTGCTTGATGATATCAATAAAGATTCTGAGAAGGAAAAGAAAATTCAAGAGTTTTTAAAAGTATCTTCGGCGTATAAAAATGTTAATGAATTACTGGATACTCTGATATTTGATAATGAAGTTGCTGTAATTATTGTAATTAATGAGACAAGCGAGCAATTGATGAAAGTCTTGTCTAAAATTAAAATCTCCGCTGATATTATCGAAGCCCAGAGCTTTGAGGCAAACGGTAAAATACTGCATCGCTTTACTCCATTCCAGGATGATATTCTAGATGCTGTTTTGCCTATTACAGATTTGGATGAGTTGGATACCATTGTAGTTCCAGCAAGGGAAGAAGGTTTTAATGAAGTCTTCATTGGTGAAAAGTGCTGGTACCAAATAAGAATATCTGCAGCTATGCTAAATAAAATCAAATATATTGCTGCTTACCAAGTTGCGCCAATATCTGCAATCACTCATATAGCTGAAGTTGAGCGTATAGAAAAATATAAAGACTCAAATAAATACATTCTTTACTTTAAGAGTGAAGCAAAACAAATCAAGAAGATCCCTCTTTTAAGTAAAAGTAAAGGTAAAGCACCTATGTCCCCACGATATACTACTTATGCTAGATTGCTGGAAGCAAAATCACTCGATGATTTATGGGGTGAGTAATAGGAAGCGAATACATATGGTGGAGTAGAACAGTAATTTACGGGGGTGATAATGAAAGCGGATAAGGCTAGATAAAGGAATACCTGCACTTTCGACTCATAAATATGCTACGAAATTGGAGGGTTTATATGATTAATGGTGTTAAGAAATATGAACCACCTCTGATTTGGCCAGGAATGTTAGAACTTGAAGAGATATCAGAAGTAGAAAAATATTCGATTACAGATTTAATTGAAGAGGGTGGCACACTACTTGGACTCTATTTCGGATTAGATGAGATAACCGTCAAGCAGCTTTCGGATTTGCTAAAGAACCAAACCGAGCTAAGGTTAAAATTAATAATCGGAATTTTTCCGGCTTGTGCATGTGGTCAAAATGAGCTAAAAAAACTACTTTCGCTGCAAAGCAGTTTCAAAGAAAGAGCTGAATTTCGTATTTATACAATTAACAATACCAGGGAAGGAATGAACAGTTCATTACTGTATATTGATGAAACCAATGAAAAATATATCCTGTCGACAGGGCCTCTATCCGGTTGGAATTCATTAAGTCTGCATGCATCCAGGACAAGCTTCATCTTCCGCCCAGAAACAGCCATGGTTAAAGAATGGATCAATTGGTTCGATTATATTTGGATCAAGGATGCTACACCTTTGAATTCTACAACGATTTGGGTACCGGAGCTGGTCCCGGCAGAGTCAAGTGAAGAAGCGATACAATTATGGAATGATTATTTGGACTCGTGTGAACAAAACAAAAATGAAGAAGTTCAAATTGAAATCGATCCTGAAACTGGCGCTTTAATCGCCATTACTGAAGACGGAGAAATAATGAACACTCCGTCAGCCGATTTAGACTTGCCGCAAATAAGTCCTCTGATCGAACGAATCTCACGCTTATATTCTGCCGGTAAACTAGTTTCTTTCAATAAATTAACAAAGATCCCG
>JAAZCB010000686.1 GCA_012513545.1 Clostridiaceae bacterium | reverse complement strand
TCCAACATATTCAGATCTCCAAATTGATATTCGCGTCGATAAACCAGAAAATTTGTAGCTCCTCGTTCCACTCTAACGAACACTCAGGATTTTAATGTTATTATATCAGTGTTAATCGTGTGTTGTAAACTGGCGGAGGGGGCGAGATTCGAACTCGCGAGGCACTTGCGTACCTAGCGGTTTCAAGACCGCCGCACTAGGCCACTATGCGACCCCTCCTTGAAAGACAAATATGGCGGAGAGGACAGGATTTGAACCTGCGGTACCAGCGATTGCTAGTACAACTCATTAGCAGTGAGCCGCTTTCGACCACTCAGCCACCTCTCCTTGTGCCATAAATTGACGGTTGAAGTATATCAAAAAGACAAATATTTAACAATCCAGCTTCATTTATTAATAAGATGTTGCTATAATAAAAAAATCTTAGATATTACTATCATGGAGCCACAAAACAACAAAGATCAAGAAATTGAACAATTGAGACAAGAAGTCTATAAATTAAAGTCTCAACTCATAGACCCCGTCGATTCGGAAAAATTAGCAGAGCAAGAAAAGACAATTCCTACAGTTGTTTTATATCGGTGGTCTTCTCCTGCGAGAATCTTTCGTAAGAAAGACAATAGGTGGTTTGTTTCTGTTGCTTTTGTAATTTTGGTGTTTATCCTTTTATTTGCTTTTCTTCAAGATATCTTGCCAATATTTGTATTGGTTGCATTGATGTTTTTGATGTATTTGTTAGGAACCGTAGAGCCTCAGGATGTTACACATGAAGTTACGAATAAGGGAATAAGAACATCTGATAAATTATATAAATGGTCGGAATTAAAAAACTTTTGGTTTGCAGATCATAATGAATGGATTAAGCTATATGTAGACACGAATCTTCAGTTTCCTGCCAGATTAATAATGCTTGTCAAACCTGAAGAAGATAAAAAAATATTTGACGTGCTTAAAAAGGACTTAGAATATTTTGTAATGGAGAACCAAAATACTGTAAGTAAAATGACAGAAGGTGAATATATTAAGTTAGATAAATATATGCCAACGAAGGTTTTGGAAGAAAACAATATTACGAAATCTGAGCAAGATAGTTAAAACTAATAATTCTCCCCCAATATAAAAATATCGTGATTTATGATAAAATTCATACTTAGTGTACCCGTAGCTTAGCTGGATAGAGCATCGGTTTGCGGAACCGAAGGTCACAAGTTCGAATCTTGTCGGGTACGCCAGTTGGAGAGGTGGCCGAGTGGTTGAAGGCGTTGCTCTCGAAAAGCAATATATCCTTTTTCTGGGTATCGAGGGTTCGAATCCCTCTCTCTCCGTTTGTCCCACACAAAGTGTGGGCTAAACGGAGAGAATATTATTTGATAACCCGTAGAGTTTGATTAGGACAACACAATGAATTCAAGCGAAGTGAAGAATGAATCGTTGTTGAACTGATACTTGGAATGAGCGTAGCGAATGGAAATGTATATCCCTTTCTTCTTTAGTTTTTAGAATTAAAATTCCTTGTTTTATCAGTATTAATTAGATTTCGACTTCGAGGTTAGATAGTTTTTGGTACTTTTGGTATAATCCG
>JAAZCB010000685.1 GCA_012513545.1 Clostridiaceae bacterium | reverse complement strand
TTTTTTTATCAAAAAAAGTGACTTCTGGCACTATTTTGTTTTGTAATTAAATGCTATAATCTTCAAACAGATGCATTGATATTACTAAATTAATACTGAAATTTTTTAGGTAAAAAGCCTGGAGAGCTTATAAAGCTCCGGGAATATAAAAAAGGGGAGGTCAACTATGTACGTAAAGAGAAGAAGTAAATTTATTGCTGGTGTTGCTGTGTTTTTAGCGATTATTGCAGTTGCAAATCTTTTCACGGAATTTAATATTTTTGGTACTAAGAAGCCGTATAATGTTATGGCCAGAGAGATTATTGAAGAGCGTGATCCTTATTCAAAACGTTATCTGAATGAAGACGGAACAATTACTGCAAAGATTTCCATGTCACCTGTCCATTATAAGAATACTAATGGAGGGTATGAGGATATTGATCTGTCTATAAGAAAGGAGAAAAACGGAAGCTTTGAATATGCTTCTGAAAAAAATACCTTCAGAACATACTTTAATGCTTCTGACAGCCTTGAAGAATATAATACTGCGAAATTCGACCTTGTAAACAACCAGGGAAAGATAAGAAGTGTAGTATATAAGCTCCCTGGTGCAGCCCCGGAAGGACATAGCTATAAGGACAGAAAGTTTAAGTATATTAACGTTTTCCGGGATATTGACCTTGAGTATATTGTTTCAAGCGAAAGGCTCAAGGAAAATGTAATAGTCAAAAAGCCTCTTGAGAAGTATAGATTCAAATTCCTGCTTGAGCTTGACGAGGATGTTTATCTTGAGGAATTGGAGAATGGAGATGTTAATTTTATTGATGCCGAAACATCCGAAGTACTGTGGAAAATTGAAAAACCCTATGCAGAGGACAGCTCGGAAGAAAAATTATATACTGAGAACGTAAGATATGAATTCAGAAACGAAAATCATAACGGCAGGGAATATACCGGAATAACACTTATACTTGAGGATGAGGAGTTTTTAAGAAAAGCAAAGTTCCCTGTAATAATTGACCCAACCGGAAGTGTTAACGATTCCAATGCAAAAACATGGTCATTCGGAGCTGAAGCTGCGGACGAAGAAAATAGCTATTTAAAGGTTGGTTACAACAAAAAAGAAGATGGATATTGGTGCTTCGGAATCAAATATAATTTCAGTTTGGGCAGTGATATTACCGTTAATTCTGCCGAGTTAAGGCTTTATATGAAGAGTAGATCAATAAAATCCGATCCTGAGGAGAAATTAAACAGTGTGTTTAATTTATACATGATAGAACATGATTGGAATGAGAATTCACCAATGCCGATGACAGGAGAAATAATAAAATACAAGCAGCCGTTTTATGATTTCAAAGTAGATGCTGTAAATTCAATTGATATAACTAAAGCTGTACAATCGTGGGTAAGCAAGGCTAACCAATCTTTTGGGATTCTAGCAAAACCTGCTTCAAGCAATTATACATACTGTTCGTTTTCCAAAAGCTCGTACGGGGATATTGTAATAAACTATTCAGAACCTCTTGCTGACGGGACTCCAAAGGCAAAGATGCTATCGCCTGTCAAAAACCAGATTGTGTCGGGTACATTTACACCCAAAATATTTGTAGCTGACGCAAATAAAGATATGCTGACTTGCAAATGTTTTATTGATAATGAAACTACTGCAAGGAGTACAAAAACTGTACCTTCATTAGTAGGTTACACTGGGTTTGCATTTGATCCAATTGACATATCTTCGCTTCAGATGGGACCTCATACTCTAAGGTTTGAGATCTCTGACGGAAAAAGCAGTCCTGTTTACTTAAGTGAAACCTTTAACAAGGCGGGCATGAAATATGAATCTTCAATTTCGAGTATAAAGCTTGCAGCCTTTGGTATGACAAACAAAGACTCATTTGATTCCTACTCATACAAGTATACTATAGGCTCGATAACAAGTGGGGAGACCACAAGAAATGAGCATTTTGAGTACAACCTTACCCCAAACACACAGTATGCTTCAAAGCTGGAGTTTTTTGATGGTAAAGGCAACAGTACGGTCCTGACACAAAATATATATACAAAAGCACAGACACCTCAAGTGGGAATCAGTAAAATATCGGATACTTCCTTTGACATTTATGTAACTGATACCAATCCGTCGGGCACAGAATATTTGATAACTGTAAATGGAAAGTATGTTACATCTTCAGGAGGACTCTCCGATGGGAAAGTATGGATTGGCCTGGCTAACAGGAAAATAACGATCAGCGGATTAAGCAAAGGAACGCTATATAATATAAAAGTTAAAGCACGGAATAAAGAAAATATTGAAACACCATTTGGAAACCAGACAAGTGCGACGACTTTAAAATAACAGGGGGGACGATTATAGTGCATAAAATAAATAAACATCTGGCAAGAGTAATGCTCTTGGTATTTATATTAGTGAATGTATTTTTGCAGCAGGGACTTGAAATATTTGCTGCAACAGACAAGGCATCTTCAAATGGCAGCATGAAACAAAAAGCTATTGAAGCTAAAGAGCCACAGCTTTCCTCTGATCCATACGGGAAGATAGATTTTGGCACAGAAAAGCCAGGTAAGCAGCATAAAGGAAGAACAGAAAAAGAGATTATCGTAAAGTACGGAAAAATAAAAGATAATGAAAAAAGCTCAAAACTTTCAGATATAAAAAAGAAATTGAATATGAAAAAGCTGTACAGAAAAAATAGCTTTTCAAAGGGCTTTGAGATCATTGAAATTGATGAATCAGACGACATTGATGAAGCAATGAACGAGATAAGGAATACTTCCGGTGTTTTGTACGCTCAGCCCAATTATCAGGTTGAGATCCTTTCTTCACCTGCTGATGAATATTTTAACCTGCAGTGGGGACTTGAAAATTCGGGACAGCAGGCAGAAGGAATAGCCGGAAAAGCCGGAGCAGATATAAATGTACTCGAAGCCTGGAAAACAACAAAAGGATCTGATTCGGTAGTTGTCGGAATTCTTGATACAGGTCTTGATACAAGGCATACCGATATTAAGGACAATATATTTGTAAATACTGGTGAAATACCCGAAAATGGGATTGATGACGACTCAAACGGCTATGTTGACGATGTTACAGGGTGGGACTTTGTAGAAAATGACAATAAGGTAGAGGATGACAGCGAGCACGCAACCATGATTGCAGGAATAATTGCAGCAAAGGAAGATAAGTCAGGAGTAGTTGGTGTCGCACCGGGCATAAAAGTTTTGCCACTAAAAGTTTTTGACGGCAGATATGCCTATACATCGGATATACTTGACGCAATAAAATACGCTAAGGACTTAGGCGTTGATATACTTAACTGTTCGTGGGGAAGCAGTACATACAACCAGGCGTTAAGGGATGCAATGGAAGAATCGGATTTGTGCTTTGTTTGTGCAGCCGGGAACGATGGGACGGAGGAAGTAGTATACCCGGCAGGCTTCAGGCTTTCGAATGTGATATCGGTTGGTGCGGCAGGCAATAGTGGAGAACGGGCAGAATTTTCAAACTATGGGGACTTTGTGGATGTTGCGGCACCGGGAGTTGATATTTTCTCAACCAGACAGGATAACAGCTATGGATATGCAAGTGGAACCTCCTATGCCGCGGCATTTGTAAGCGGGATTGCAGCGCTGTTAAAGAGCAGCAGGGAGGGTTTGACAGGGAAAGATCTTGCTTGCACAATAAAGGCAAATACACAA
Organism: Clostridiaceae bacterium; assembly: GCA_012513545.1. The sequence goes on along the minus strand of JAAZCB010000685.1, from coordinate 5,297 downwards.
GAAGGTCCGGTTACATCACCCGGATTGGTTGATGCAGCAAATGCCCTGGTTAATATAAAGACATATGATGAAGAGAATAATTCGGACCCGAGTGTTATAGAAGAAGTGTATGGCGCACCGAGTGTTACGGAAGATGTTTACGGTGTATTTGAAACCTTATCGGCAGCGAAGCTTGAAGATTTTCTAGTGGAGCAGATTCATTACGGACAAAAAGGAGTCAGCCCTGCAACCGGTAATTTCTCAAGGTCATATGTTGATGCACAAATAAAGGCTCCCGGATTTGATTTTGTTATATCAAGAACCTACAATTCAAAGGACGACAAGGATTGCTTACACCTTGGACGCGGATGGAGATTTGGATACGAAGGTTTCGTGGATGGATTGAGTTCCAGTAAGAGGCTAACAGTTACCCTGCCCGACGGAAGCAGGCATACTTTTCTAAAATATAATAATACCTACGTTCAGGACCTGTCCTGCGGATCAAGAAGTCATCTGATTTATGACGGCAGCTACAAACTGACAGATAAAGATCAGACTGTATATGAATTCGGGGTATCAGGAGGCGGTAAGAAATGCCTTACTTCAATTACTGACAAGTATGGCAATAAAACGGTTATCAATGTTGACGAAAAAGGCAAGATTCAGGGAATAGTACTAAAGAACGCAAATGGAGGGACAATAAGAAGTTTTGGTATTACATACGGAACCAACGAATTTATCAGCAAGGTAACAGAAACGACTGATGGAAGCACCAGGGTTCTGGTTCAGTATGGCTATGACGGAAAAAACCTTACTACAGTAACCGATGCTATGAATAATGCAGTGTATACATATGAATACTCGGGAAGTATGTTATCTACAGTAAAAGATGCATATTTGAAGGTGATTGAAGAAATTACTTACAAGTACTATCAAGAATATAAAAATTACAAGGTTGAGACTCACAAGGTATATGCGACGGACACTGCATCAAACACATACAGTTATGATTATGATCCTCTGAACAGAATCACAACCATAACAGATTCAGAGGGGAAAAAGGTAACAAAATGGTTTGACAAAAACCTGTTTACCATTAAATCAAAAGACCCTGAAGGAAAGGAGACAAAGGTAGAATATAATACAAATGAAGGCAGAATGATTTTTAACCTGCTGGCTAATCCGGGGCATGCTAAAAGCCATCCGGCAGAAGTAGTGTATAATGGAAGGATATACTACCTCGGAGGCTTGATATCATCATATTACCGTTCAACAGTATACGACTTGTCAACAAACCAGTGCGAGTACTTTGATTCCAGAACAAATAAATGGCAAAATACAGCATCAATGCCGAAAGATTCAGAAAATTCAGGTTCAAAAGCTGAAGGTAGGAAGGGAGCTGCAGCTGCAGTTTCAGGTTCTGATATTTATGTTGCCGGAGGCTGCATATACCATGCCAACACTGAGCCGATGATAGATAAGAAGTTGAAATCGGTTTTGAAATACAACCCTTCCAGTAATACCTGGGATACAGTACCAAGTATGAATAATGCCAGATCTGATTTTTCCCTTGTAGAATTAGCGGGATATCTTTACGCTATAGGAGGGGATGGAGCTCCAACAAGCGTTGAAAAATATGACCCCGCACAAAAAAAGTGGACTGCCGTTGATAGCACAAGATATGCCTGTATGTCAAATTATACAAATGGGTACAGTAATTTTGCAGCAGTGTTGGACGGCAAGATATATGTAATAGACACAAGCTTCAACCTTGAGGTCTACGACCCTCTGACAAATAAATGGAGTATATTAAGCAGCAATGCTCCGGTTGGAGGCCTTGTGGTAAATGAAGGAGTGCTTTATTGCATTAATCCGTCTTCCGGTCTTTGTGCAAAGTATGACTTCAATAAGAAGGAATGGAAGCTTGTAAACACCCTTATGAGCATTAACAGCAATAATTACTCAGTAGTAGAATGTCAGGGGCGCATATATACGATAGAAAACAATATCGGATTGTTTGACCAGATGTCAAACATGGTATTTGAAGTAACGCTGGATAATACCTTTGAATATAATCGTTATGGTGAAGAAAAGAGGGTAACCGACCGTGACGGGAATGTCTATGTATATGACAGGGATGGAAGAGGAAATATAACAAGAATAACCAATCCTGACCTTACCACAAGGGAATATGCCTATGATTCAAGGAATAACCTTATAAGCGAAAGGGATGAAGAAAGCAAATACACCTTCTATATTTATGATTCGACAGGAGTATATTTGAGGAAAGTTGTAAAGCCTTTGACACAAGAGACCACAAAATATGTTGAAGGTGAAAATGACGCAAAATTTGCAATAACAAAATATGAGTATTATTCTCCGGAAGCCTGCTATTACTTATGTGGAATGCTATGGAAGGAAATCGACCCTGAGGGTTACCAGACAATTTATACCTATGACTCAAAAGGAAATGTTCTGACAGTTGGCAAAACGAGAATAGGCAGTACTTCACAAATAAAAACTACATACCAGTACAACAGCTTTGGATGGAAAACCTCAGAAGTAACGCAAAAGGGCTTTAAAACAGAGTATGCTTACGATAATAACGGAAGGCTTGTGAAGGTAAAGCTTCATGGGGGCGAAACCTCAAGGATAGTTTATGACAAAATGGGACGTGTAATAAAAGAAATCTCGGCAAGCCTATATAGTGCGGAGGATGACGGACTTTCAAAAACTCCCCGAACCTTTGAATATTCAAAAGACCATGGCATAAGGACGTCATACTATGTAAACGGCCTTGTACAGTCAAAAACAGATGCACAGAACAATACAACAACTTACAAATATGATAAATACGGCAATCTAACAGAAGAAGTAAGGCCTGACGGCTCTGTGTACAGGTATTATTATGATGTTATGAACAGGCTTGTCAGACTATGCTTCAAAGAAAGCACAGCCGTACCTGACAGCAGTGCCTTACTTCTTGAGAAGTATGATTACACTACCATAGACAATGGCTTCACGCAAAAGACATCAACTAAATATTTAAATTCTACCGAGACCGCAATAACCGTCCAGACCTATGATCAAAGAAAAAGGCTGATAAAACAGCTTGATCCTGACAATACAAGCACAGTAACAACATATTACGGCAACGGAAGCATTAAAACCCTGACAGACAAAAACGGAAGCAAAACACATTACAAATATGACAGCTGCGGACATTTGACGGAAGTGTGGACTCCGCTCGACTATACAGGGAATGCCAATACATATTCATATAACAGGATAGAGTATTACCATAACGGATTGGTAGCAAGCGATAAAAGATCAATTGGACATACCAATTTAAATATAGTACCCTCAGCTTTCATAACAAAGGAATATAAATACCATATAAATGGCAAGGTTGAAGAAGAAAAACTGAACGGCAGAGTAACTGCAAAATACCAGTATGATGCCGACGGGTATTTGAGCTCGGAGATGAAATATACATCAGACACAGCCTTCGTAAAAACAGAATACGTAAACAACTATTTTGGAAAACCGGACAATAAAGCCCTGTATGCAAGAAAGGGAGATATATATGGAAATACCTACACAGACAATACTGAACTGAAAATCACTACCGGCTACAAATACAATAAAAACGGCGATTTGTCAGAGATTACAAGCCCTGGACAGAAGGTAACCACGTACCTGTATGATAATAATAACAAGCTTACAAGCACAGCATATACGGATGTATATGTAAATGACCAGGGAACAGAAACAACTGGAGAAAATAAGACATCAAAGACCTACACCTGGGACGGAAAGGTGAAAACAGAAACAGATGCAAACGGCAATTTAACAGAATATATATACAACAAGCGTGGTTTCCTTGAAAAGATAAAAAACAGGGTAAAGGTAAACGGTGTACAGACAGACATATACACAGCCTACTATTATGACAGGGCCGGAAGGAAAACTGCAGAGGTATCCCCTCAGAATTATACAGAGGGCTATACCTTAAGCCAGATGAACCGTACAGAGTACATATATGATGCAATGGGAAGGGTCAAGGCCAGTAAACAGGTCTATTACGACACCACGCAGGGCAAATGGGTTGAGTATATATCAAAGGCTTACAAATACGATGCTCAGGGTAATGTAATCAAGGAACTTGATGCCCTCGGTTACGAAGCCGGCAGCGGAACAACAATTGATCAGAAAATAGAAACAGGCTACGGAACAGAGTATACTTATACCCTTGCAAACCAGGTTAAAACAATGACAGACAGCGTATCAAAAGAAAGATTCCTGCCGTTTTCCGTCATGTACCTTTACAACGGACTAGGAAGAAAGACAAGCGAGATAAACATCAAAGGGGCATATACCAATTACTATTATGATGATTTCGGCAACGTTGAGTATATAAAGGTAAAAGAAAGCAGCAGTGCTGCCGAGAAGACAATAAAGCACAATAAGTATGATTATACCGGAAACCTTATATCCACAGCAGACGGTAAAGGGTATGAAATTACACACCGCTACAATGCACTTGCTAAGGTAAGAGAAACTGTATTTTCAGCCGATGACGGAATCAGAGAAAATACGATAGAATACCAGTATGATGCGGACGGGAACCTTAAAAGACAGGCGGATACCTTTGGTACAGTGGACATTTTCACCTACAACAAGTCCGGAAAGCAGCTAAGCCATACAAGACAGCCGTTATCAGGGGATGAGAGTGAAAAGATAAGAACCTCAGTCCAATATGACAGGAACGGAAACGTAAGGCTGAGCTTTGACGGAAATGGAAATAAGACAACAAATACCTACGATGAACTTAACAGGCTTATAACCTCATCAATCACCGTAGGAGGAACAAACCAGACTACAACCAACAGGTATGATAAAAACGGCAGCCTTGTTGCCACTACCGACTGCAGAGGCAATACCTGTGAATATACCTATGACCCCTTAAACAGGCTGGTAAAAAAGACCGACCCCTACAAGGTAGTGGTAGAAAGACTGGAATACAACAATAACAATGTGCAGGTAAAATCCTATGACGCACTGAACAGATTGACAGAATACAGGTATGACAGGAACAACAGGCTCATACAAACCATCGACCCCATGCTCCATATAACCCAGACCGGGTATGATGATGCCGGGAATGTAAATGTAAAAATTGACGGCAGGGGCAATGCGACAACCTACAGGTATGACAGGTTCAACAGGCTTGAAAGCGTTACAAACAACCTTCTCGAGACAACTGCGTATACCTATGACATAAACGGAAATATTGAAACCAGGACAGACCCCAGCGG
>JAAZCB010000684.1 GCA_012513545.1 Clostridiaceae bacterium | reverse complement strand
ACCTTAAACCTGCTAAGGCACTGCCTTTTAGTTAGTTATTTCTTGACACAAACGCAGTAAAACTAATATTATATAAATAGTGAAGTTTTTTACATAACTAGAGGAAGGGGTTTAGAGTATGGCTATTAAATGTGTTCATTGTGGAACTGAAGGAATGCCGACAATTAAAAAAAAGATCTCAAGTGGAGGATGGGTAATGTTTATAGTTTTATTACTGTTTTGTATTCCGCTTTGCTGGCTGCCTTTTGTTATTGATGCATTTAAGGAAGAAGAAAGGTATTGCAAAGGTTGTGGCATAAAATTAGGATAGAACTTTTCAAATACTTAGGAATAATTGCTTTTGTGTTTTATTGCCTGTGGAATGGCTACTGGTTATTCTGGCAAAAACGTCTTGCTCCGTCTATCTGGTCATATTATACTGGATTGCCGAATCCGGGAAGTGGTGGGACTAGAAGCCTGAAAGCAGCTTTTGCCGGAGAGTATATGGAATCATTGCTTTATAATCCTTTTACATTTCCATTTATTCTTTTAACTGTATATTCATTTTATAGGATTGCAGCTAACTGGAGAGCGAATAAAGCTATTGAACTGCCGCCGTATATTGGTTGGATGTGGATAGTTACTATCGCCCTTGCATGGATTACTAAATTTATAATCGGACCTAAGTACTGGTAATTATAAAGACACGGGGATGGTTCTTTTGTCTAAAACGAAACAAAAGAACCGTCCCCTGTCACCTTGTGGCTTGTCAAATGCTTGCCAACAGTTGACGCAATTTTTCTAATGCTATGGTATCCGCAGTTTTGCACTCATCAATTAAAACTGCAATTTGTTGTCTTATATCTGATTTTGCAAAATTTCGCATTTGCTTTTCATCCCTTTCATATCCACCTAGAAGACTTGCCATTTTCTCTACATTTGATGTAACTTTAGTAAATTGCTCTTCTATTATATTGCATGTTTTATCCTGTTCCTTCAGTTCTTCAGATAGTTTTTTCATGAAAATTGCTGCATTGCGTCTGCCATCAATAAGACAATCCATTGCATCTCCCTGGCACATTAGACGTTCGGCTAAAATGGGGAGTATTGCATCAGGAGGGAAATCGGATTCATTTAAGACAGCTTTTTTCCAGGCATCATAAGCCATTATTCCTTTGGCAAAGGTCTTATCTACCTTTACATAAAGCCGCCCTGTCATAACTCTTACTGCATTCTCAATTATTGTTTTATATGAAATGAGTGGGGTATCCTTTTCTCCAAGTGATATTACTGCAATTGTATCATTATTTTCCCACCATTTATCCGATATAAAATACCCTGATTCATCAGTTTTAACATCTGTTGCAAACTCAGTCATACCTTGAAAAAAGTTCCACCCCAGCAGGGTTTCACCGTTTTCTCTATAGCCAGTTATAATACAAGCCTCCGGTGGTCCGATTATACCAAGTGCGATGCAGGGAAAGCCTTTATCAATTTGTTTCTTTATAAAGGAAATAAAGTCGCTTTTTTTATCTGAATTATTTGTGCTTGAAAACATTACATCGCACGGTGTTTTTGTTCTTGTTATTATTTGAAAATCACGTCCTAACGCTTCAACCCCTACTCTATAGACTTCTTCAGGATTATCGAATGTGTGAATAACATCCACATTACCACCGTTCCATGAGGTTGTATCCCAGGTTAGTCGAAAAGCTGCTCCCGTAGCTGCCATTGCAAAGTCCAGGCTTACATCTTGCCCGAGATAGTTCGCACAGCTTTTCAAACACATCGGATATGGTGTGCACCCATTTGGACCATACTCTACTTTTGAAATTCCATATAACACAACACTGTTTTCCTGTTTTATCACTTTACTCATTAATAACCATCCTCTCTTTTGACAGATTCAGTAATCCGATACCAAACACACCTGCGCAAAGCTTTATTCTATCTACAGGCGGCCGCTTTTTTTTGAATTCTGAAGGCGTGAAACCAGTAATGCGTTTAAAGGCGCGTGTAAAGGTATCATGATTTGAAAATCCATATTTTGAAGCAATTTGTATTATACTTTGGTGGTTGTAAAGAATTTCATATGCTGCATTAGAAATTTTACGAGTAAGAATATACTTAGAAAGGGGTACGCCGGTTCTCCTCACAAAAATGTCCCGTATATGCGCTATTGAGAAGCCTGTCGCTCTTTCCAGTTCTTTATAATTAATTCTATCGTAAATTCTATTTTCAATAAAAATGATAATAGAGCTAATTGTCAGAAAATATTCCATACTCACCACCATTATTTTACTTCATGAAGTATACTTTAAGTATATCATATATCACAGAAAGGATTCTCGACGTTTTTAAGGAAATTATAAGCCCGTGCAACAGTGTCATGGGACAGGTTCACAGGTGGTAAGCTATAGTTACGACACTATTTTTGTTGCTACGCTTGGAAAAGATGGAAGTATGGCATATAAGAACGGAACTGAGTTTTTTTGTGAGGCAAAGAAAGTTTGTGAAGCTATAGATACTACCGGTTGTGGTGATTTATATCAGGGAGCATTTATTGCAGAATACATTGTCAGCTTTGACGTAAAAAAGGCAATGGAAAAAGGAACAGAAGCTGCTGCAAAGACTCTGTCTTTTGTTGGAGCCTTAAGGTGATTTACTTTTCTACTTCACAAGTTGACAAGATAACGTTTATTACCCGTAATTTTAAAGTTTTATTTTTATCGATAATTGGTATTCTAAAATTTGTAAACTAAGCTTTATGACATTGGTCTGCCGTCCCTGCGTTTCATTATTGACAAACAATAATTTTGGGTATATTCTGATAATAGAATTATTGTTAAACAATAATTATTTTTCATTGAAAGGATTACATTGGAATGAAACAAAAAACTCTTCTGATGATTTGGGGATTATTTGCTTTAGCTTTTTTAGCAGTTTCTGTGACAGGCAGTCCGGTATTGAATTATGAAGCGATAATGTCGTTTCCGTACGTCCAAATCGGCAGGTTTTTAAGAAAACTGTCTTTGTCAGGTGCTACAGGTAATTTGATTTCTGTTGTTATATATATTGGTTTAAGTAGTGTGCCAATTGCATACTTTTCTGTAAGAATGCTTAAAAAGAAAGCTAAAGCAGAAGATTTTCTGCTTATTATTGCAGGCATATTCCTGTTTGTTATGTTGTACCTCTTTATAAACCCTGCATTTATGATCAAAATTGGAAATGTACTCTCTGTAAAAAGCATGCTTGGCGGGAGTTTTTATTCAATTCTGATTGGATATATTATATTGAGGATGCTCAGGAAATTTGGGGAAAGTGAAATAGAGGATATGCTCACCATACTTGAGAGAATTCTGATTTTTATTGGAGCAGTCCTTATATATAGTGTTTTGGGCTCCGGCTTGGCTGAGCTAATGAACAGTATTGAGTCATTGAAGTTGAATAATACAGCTCCGGATGTTTCGACGGAATTTACAAACTTCTTTTTTGTACTGCGCTTTATTTTTGAACTGATACCGAGTATGTTTCAATTAACAGTAATATATCTTGCTACAAAACTTTGTAATGAGTTGATGGCAGACAGATATAGCGAAGATGTAATATTTGCGGCACGTAAACTTGGAGTCTATTGCAAATACTCGGTTGCCATAACAATGCTTTTGTGCATAACGGTCAATCTGTTTCAGGTAATATTCGCAAAGCATCTTCTGGCAGCGGATTACAGGATGAACATACCATTATTTCCGATTGTACTTTTACTTATTGTACTGCTTGCTGCAAAATATTTTGCCGAAAGTAAGGTTCATAAGGAAGAAAACGACATGTTTATTTAAAGGAGATGGAGCTTTGGCGATTCAGGTTTATCTGGAAGATAATCTAAAAAGAGAGAATATGACTTCAAAGGAGCTTTGTGCTCTTATAGGGATTACAGAGGCAAATTTATCAATACTGCGCTCCGGAAAGGCGAAGGGTGTTCGGTTTGGAACAATAAATAAAATCTGTTATTACCTTGGGTGCGATGTTGGAGATATTCTGAAATTTGATGGAAAACTGTATGAGGAGGATGAAGATGAAGAGTAAAAATAAATTTGTAATTTTATTGATGGCAGTTGTTTTCAGCACTGTATTCAGTGGCTGTCAGCTTGCTTTAAAGGAGGCAGGGGAAGAAAAGCTTACGGATAATCTGGTTGGTGTATTTGTCACTTTTGAATCCATCAATTTGATAGGACGTGAAAGTATTGATGTGGAGAAACTGTTGACAAAAGGAAAACAAGTATCGTATGAGGAAAATCCGGTAAGGATTTTTGCAACAAAGAACTCGGGGGGGAAGTGTGTTTTTGAGGGAATTGAGGGAATATCCTTATTTTATGAGAAGGTCTATACTGATTTGGAAAGGACAACTGTAATGCATGGTGATGAAGGATTTACTGATGCGAAAGTCAACATTTCAGATAAATCAAGTGAATTGAGCGCTAAAATTAGTTATTGCGGATCAGAAAATAAAATCTTTTTTGTGAATCCTGTATATCAAACCTCAGACGGAAAGATTTACACGCTGCCGGAATCCGGAATATCCGGGAGCGGTATTACAAAAACCATGACGGAAACTCACACACAAACTGAAAATGGCAGGAAGACTGAGTTTAAAAGTAGTGTCTCTATAACACTTGAAAGAGTAAATGAGATTGAGAAAATTGTGGTAAAGCAAATAGGCGAAAATGACCAGGTGCTCGGATTTACAGAGATAACCAGGGATAACATACCGGATTCTATTGAAGTAAATTCCGATACGGTTTATATGATTGCTGAAAATCATAATGGTATGAATGAAATCGAGCGAACTTTGATCAAACCTGAAGAGAACAGCTATACCTGCAAGTTTGTAAATGACAATGGTATTATGGTCGGTTATAATGTCAATTTAGTATACAACACAGGTCAGGAGTATATGAAAGAACAAAGAATATGAGAGCAAGGTTTTAAGAAAAAGGGCTTAACCATAAATTACAGACTGACAGTTCTTTTGAAAAAACGAAACACAAGAACCGTCCCTGTGTTTCATTCACATTATTTTCATCATAACTTCACTTTTATTTCATCAATTTTTTTATTTATTCTGCTATAATTAGAAATCATATTAACAGGGGGTTTTTATATGCGATCAATGAAAAAGAAAGTAGTTTCATTTGCTCTGGCAGGTGCCATATTGCTTGGCAGTGGATTTATGGCAGAAACTCAGGGACCTATTGGGTTTTTACCGCTTAAGCCATTAATAGTAAGTGCTGAAATAATAGACTTTACAATTAATGGGATAACGTACAAAGTCGTAAGAGATGACTGCGTCTCTGTAATAGGATGCAGGTCAATGACTTCAGTTACTATTCCGTCTGAAGTAGAGTGCGGAGGAAAAAAATATAAGGTATTGGAAATACTTGAAAATGCCTTCAGGAATAATACTTCTGTCAATTCAATAAGTATTCCTGAGCATGTGGTGTATATTGAGGAAGCTACGTTCAAAGGGTGCAATAATTTAAAATCTATCACGGTCAGTGTAAATAATCAGTGGTATTCCAGCTATGATGGTGTACTCTATGATAAAAACAAGACTAGACTAATAAAATATCCGTCTTCAAAAACAGGTTCAATTTTCTATATACCAACTACAGTTGAAGCAGTAGTTTCATATGCTTTTGATGATTGTTACAACCTGGAAACTATTGAAATGCCATCAAATACTCTTTACATACATAATTTTGCATTTTATAAGTGCAGAAAATTAACAGAAATAAGTGTAAGTTCAAGCAACGAAAATTTCTACAGTATAAACGGAGTACTCTACACAAAGGATAAAACAAAACTTATAAAATATCTTGGAGCCTTGACGAATACTTCATTTACTGTACCTAAAGGGGTTAAAGAAATTTCAGAAGATGCATTTTGTGATGCAAAAAATTTAAGTGCCATATATGTTGAATCTGGAAACACCAGTTTTAAAAGTCAAGGAGCTGTGCTTTTCAATTACGACATAACTGAACTGGTTTCATATCCGGCAGGAAAAACAGGCACAACATATTTTGTCTCGAGTTCTTTGAAAAAAATAGCCTCATATGCTTTTTTAAACTCTAATGTGACAGATATAAGAAATATGGGCAAGGGATTAAAAATTGACAGTCACACCAGTTTTTTGGATTATTCATCAATAACCCAAATAAACGGGGGCAGTACATTAACAAGTACTAATGCTGAATTCATACTTTCAAACCTTGATTACCTTCGTTATTCACGTTTTGTATTAAATGCAGTAAAAGCTAAGGTTAATGAGGCACAAAAATACCTGATGGATAACTATCAAACATATGAAAAGAAATTTAAGCAACCGACAGATGAGGCTATAAAGGCCATGGCAATGCGTGACTGGCTGTGCAAAAACTCCATGTATGTTCCTAATGCAGAAACAGCCTATGGCATAGAAATAAATGGGCCTAATGATATTCCCTCTGAGGCGGAGCAATTACGCTATAAATACGTTGGCTACATTGAAGACGGCGTCAGTTATGATGGAGGAACTGATACCTACTATGTTGACAATCTTAGCAGCAGCAGGTATCATAATGCAATCGGGGCTTTATTAATGCCGTTTACTGTATGCGAAGGATATGCAGAAGCATATCAGCTTTTACTCAAATCAGTTTCGGTAGAGTGTGAAGTAGTGAATAATGTTTATAATACGCATGTCTGGAATGTTGTAAAAATTGGAAATAAGTACTATTCGGTTGACTGCACAGCTGACGATATTGAAAATAGCAGTCCCAGCAACTATCATTTTCTTAGAATTCCTGATCATTTTAGTCAAATGGGCAGTAATTATATGAATCCAAAAGTAATAAATCATGGTGATCAGAATGAATTGATTTATAGTGTTTTAGGAATTAATCACAATGCGGTATCTTATGAGCATATTAGATCAAATGCTGCAGTTTCGGGCATTGAGTTGAAATAACCGGAAACATGACTTAAAACCATCAGCCGTAAAACTAACAAAAAGCTTTGGGACATCGAGTCCCTCGCTTTTTGCCTGATTTCCCTCCGGGAAATGGCGCATAATAAAAGAAGCGTATTAATCGGATAATACGCTTCTTTTTAATTAATTCTTAAATATGTTCTTAGAGGCGGGAGACATTATACACCGGAAATCGTACCAAGTATTACTCTTTTAAGCATTGCATAATCGATAGAATTTATTTTATTATCACTGTTCAGATCTGCAGCAATAAATTTATTTCCAGTGGGGAATTCCACATTACCAAGTATTATTCTCTTTAAAATTGCATAATCGGTAGAATTCACTTTATTATCCTCATTCAAATCTCCTTTTAGAGGGGTGGAATAGTCATTTGCCATGCCTGAGAGCTTAAAACCTCTGATATCGCCCAAGCCCAAAATTGTATTGTCTTTTTTTAGAACCACCGTATAATTCCAAAGCGCAGCTATGTCTTTAACTTTTTCCAAGCCCTCAGGCAGAATACAATCCACTTCATTATTGTATTTTCCCCAATCCAGGACTGTTCCATCCTCTCTTAAGACTGCAGAATGACTGATTTTAGCATCAATCTTTATTACTTTAGTCAGGCCTTCAGGTACATCACATTGTCCATACGTATTGTCTCCCCATGCTGCAACTGTACCGTCTTGCCTTAGTGCAACCATATGCTTGTAACCGGCAGCAATCGCCTTTACATCCCCTAAACCTTCAGGGACATTACACTGTCCATATTTATTATCTCCCCATACTGTAACTTTACCGCCTTCATCTAAAGCAGAGGTATACCCGGAGCCTGCAGAAACTGCTTTTACGTTGACAAGTCCTTCTGGTACATCACATTGTCCACATTCATTATCTCCCCATGCGGTAACTTTTCCGTTTTCCATTAAAACCACCGTATGGTATGCACCTGCTGCTATTGCTTTAACTCCGGTTAATCCTTCGGGCAAATCACACTGCCCTTGCTTATTGCTTCCCCATGCCGTAACACTGCCATCCTCATTTAATGCTACTACGTGCTCACTACCAGCAGCAATTGCTTTTATACCGCTTAATCCTTCCGGTACAACACACTGCCCATAATAGTTATTTCCCCATGCTACAATACTGCCATCCTCCTTTAAAGCGACGGCATGGGAAACGCCTGCAGCAATTGCTTTTACTCCTGACAAAGCTTCAGGAACAATACATTGACCATAATTATTGTCCCCTGCAACAATTATTTTTCCGTCATTTTTTATGCAGGCCAGGTTATATTGTCCGGAAGCAATTAGTTTTACATCGGTCAAGTCTTTCGGTATGTGATATTCCCTTTCACTGCTCCAGAAATACAGTGTATTGTCTTTGCTTAAAGCTGCTGTGTAGTAATACCCTGCAGCTATAGCTTTCATTTCCGGTAATCCTTGAGGAATAAGCAACTGGTCATATGAATTATCCCCCCATGCAACAACTTCACCATTTTCTTTCAACGCTGCAGTATGAAAATTACCTGCAGCAATTGCTTTTACTCCTGTCAGGCCTTTGGGGACAGCACACTGATTGTATCTATTCTCCCCCCAAACTACAACTTCACCGTTTTCCTTTAGTGCTGCTGTATGGTAGGTACCAGCGGTTATAGCTATTACTCCTGTTAAATCAACTGGAACATTGCATTGTCCGCCGTGATTATATCCCCATGCAACAACCTTGCCATTTTCCGTTAATGCTACCACATGGCTTCCGCCAGCCGCTATTGATTTAACACCTGTTAGACCTTCAGGAACATCACACTGGCCCCAATTATTATCTCCCCATACGGCAACCTCTCCACTTTCCTTTAAGGCTACTACAAAGTTATTACCTGCAGCTATTGACTTAACATCGGTTAAGCCTTCAGGGACATCGGACTGGCCGGAATAATTACTGCCCCACGCAACAACTTCGCCATTTTCCTTTAGAGCTACTACATAGTCATCACCGGCATATATATCTTTTACATCGGTTAAGTCTTCAGGAATATTACACTGACCGTAACTGTTTTCGCCCCATGCTGACAATTCACCGTTTTCTTTTAAGGCTACTATGAATTCTGTTCCTACTGCTATAGACTTATAGCTATCGGTTGATTTATTCTCTGTGCTGCTTGCATTTGGTATTAATAATGTTGTTAGAACCAGGGTAATGATAAGACAGGTAAATTTTTTCATAGTTAAGTAGTCCCTCCTGAGTATATAAATTTTACAATTTAAATTCTATCAGAAATACTACTTTTTGGCTATACAAAGACAAGTTCTCTTGTCTAAGAGTGAAACAAAAGAACCGTCAGACTGTGTTTCGTTTACAAAGGGGGACCAACCTCTATGACAGCAGTTTTTTCTGATTTTGAACCTGACTTATCCGTTGCATATACAGTGATTTTATACTGTCCGTAATCATCGGGGGCTTCCCATGTTATTGAGCTGCCTTCCCCTGTTATTATTCCGGCATCACATTTCCATTCGTATGTTATAGGTTCATTTTCTGGTAAACTGACAGCATCAACGGAAACTTGGATATTACGACGAGGGTGGACATAAACTTCATGTGTTAAATTCCTTATAAAGGGAAGTTTATAGGCGAAATCCATACGTATACTTAAAGCGTCAACTCCGGTCGAACCTGTCATGTATTCACCGATTTTTACGTACTTACCTTTTTCTTCACTAGGTGCATCCGAGTATATATCGTATTTTTTATTATTTTGCAAATTCGCGTCAAAGCTTCGGTTAGCATGGGTAATGTAAGTCAGGATTTCTGCTTTGAATAACAACTTGCAATCGTACAGTTCTATACCGTTCTTGTCAAATATTTCTCCAGAGTGCTTGGCGGCTGGCAACAATTCAAATTCAATCGACTGGGATTTAACTTCTATCATTCTTGAGTCGTTGAATAATGTTCCGTCATAATTGCAGAATGTCTCTATAAAAATATGTTCGGTTGTATCCTTACTCCGCTTAAGCTTAAGTTTAAATCTGCCGTTTTTATCAGTTTCGACAGATTTCTGTGGATAATTGTCTCTCGGTAGCCACAGCCTTGCAAAAGCTTTTTCAACAGGTATTCCGTCCTTTTTAACCAAACCGTTGATGATAAATTCATCGTTTCCATTATTATTAAGGAAAATAATAAGTGCTGTTGATAGGATAAGCAACAACAGGAGTACTATCAGTATAATTTTTTTATTACCCAACGACATCACCACCAGATATAATCTTAATTGCTGTTTACTATAATTATACTATAAAAGCTTGAAACTGTACATTGACAGTCCCAAGCCTTTATGTCATGCCAAATCAGGTTAGTTTCTAATCCTGAATATTTTGTCCGAGTAATAATTGTTCTCATCAAGGTACACAGAAGCTTCACTCTTTACAAACAACACATTTTCACCGGAAACACGAATCACATGCTCCCCGATGCCAAGACCCCGTAAGATGAAACGTCCCGAATTGTCTGTGAAAGTTTCAATTCCGTTACATTCAACTTTAATGCCCGGCACTCCAGTACCTTTTAAGTCAAGTACACTTCCCGTGACATAATATGAAGGTGTAATCCTGAACACCTGACTCTCAGCAGACTTTATTTTAATGCCGTTTTGAGCGACAATTCTGATTTTGGCATAATCGGATTTTATAGCCGGAACCTGCCATTCAAAACTGTTTTTATCCAGTATTCCGTCAGCAATCTGTATCCAGTTTTCACCATCGGGTGTATAGAATATGTCCACAGAAGTTCCTGGTATAATCTTATCCCCGTCTTTATTAAGTGCGAAGTATTCAATTTTGAAAGTCTCTTCAGCTTTTAGATTATTCATATCACTGATTATTTCCACATTCATTCCGTCTTCCGATAGAGGCATTTTGCCTTCAACTTCAATCAAGTATTGGGAAGTATATCCAAGATTATCCCCAATGTATGCGTTTACTTTTGCAAGTTTGCCTTTCATTCCGGGATCGGGAATAAACCTGACAGTTTTATAGTCGTCACTTGCGTCAATAAAATACCCGTCGTTTGTCTTCCAGAAAAAGAAGGGCGATGCATTATTATCAGCCGTGAAATCAGTTATGGACAGGGTGTAGTAATTTTTTTCATCATCAAAATCAGCAGAAACCCTTTTAATAATTGGAGCAATTGCTCCCGGAACCGGCTGGCTTGTCTGTTCATATTCAATTCCAATTGCTCTTCTGAACTCATATCCTATGGTAGAATTGATCAATGATATACCATAGGCATAATAATCATCCAATGCTTTGACTGCAAAGCCTCCATAGTTGCGTGGGGCTAAAACGGATTCATAATAATGGTAATTATGTTCCCAGGTTAGGCCTGATGCAATAACTTTGCCTTGACCGTAGGGATATTCCACTAAAGTAGGACGATTGGAATTTTTAGCACGCAGAATGACTTTGCTCCCTTGAGGAAGAGTTGATTCAATAAACTCCCTGTGGCTGCAGTAATTAGAATACAAGTCCCCGTCTTTTAATGGATTCTTGTCTGTTAATTCTCCCGTTACTATAGGATGGGAATAATCCTCTATGATGTTGTAATTATCGTTTGTAACAGGTGCCAATTGAACTCCCCCGGGAAGAGCATCGTTCATTCTACCTTTTGCCCAACCGCCATCACAGACTCCCATCAAAAGGATTCCGCCTTTTT
>JAAZCB010000683.1 GCA_012513545.1 Clostridiaceae bacterium | reverse complement strand
TCTGTCATACACCATCGCAGCAATTATTGGATTACTTGTCTTTGGAGATGCTTCATATATTATTAATCCACAACTTACATCTGTTTTAAATTAAATTTAATTTATTAGAACACCATGTCAACTTTTAAAATACTTAAAACAACTATTCTCAGCTTAACCAAGGCAACACCCGTTAGCGCTCAGTTTAACCGAGGCATCGAACCACCTTCTGACTCTCCTTACCTAGACATTGTTGGAGCTGGGGGCGATGTCGAACCATTACCTGCATTTGTTTTATTCCTCTCAAATTTGATCGGAATAATCACTTTAGTTGGTGGACTGTTTTTTATTGTTTATTTCTTTATGGGTGCTTTTAACTGGGTTACTGGAGGAGAAGACTCTGGTAAGGTTGAAAAGGCCAGACAAAAAATGATGCATGGAGTGCTTGGACTTGTAGTCTTGGTAATGAGTTATTCATTGATAGGTATTGTTGGCACCATCGTTGGCATTGATTTAATTAATCTAGAAGAAACAATTATGAGGGTTGTTCCCCAATAAATTATCAGATCAAAAATGTTTAATACTTTCTCTTCATTAATCCTAAAAAGTCAAGCCTCTTTAACTAATCCCGTCGTTGGCAACTGGGGATCAAACGCCGAAGAAGCTACAAGTGGAAGTTTGTTTTTTACATTCGCCCTAAGAATGTGGAGAGTTGGCATGTATGCCGGATCTTTAATTGTGCTGGTTTACTTTGTATGGGCTGGGGTGGAGTGGATAACTAGTGGCAACGATACCAAAGGAGTTGATAGCGCAAAAAAAAGATTAACTAATGCCGCCATCGGTTTAGTATTAATGGTTTGTTCATTCGCTATTATTGCTTATCTTAATGAATTATTATTTGAGGGTGAGTTTGATTTACTCGAGTTCACCATACCTGGATAACCACAATATGCTACCAACATTTTTAGCCGACATTAGCATTAATCTTAGAGACAAGGCTGTTGAGGAAGAACTTCCATTTGCTGTAGAAGCTGCCGAAACTGGTGGAGCTGAAAACATTTTTACTCGCTTCATTGAAAGATTTCTCAGTATTGCTATGTTTTTGGGCGCAGTAATACTTCTTTTCAATTTAGTTTATGGAGGAGTTGAGTGGATTATGGCTGGAGGAGACAGTGGAAAAATCGAGAAGGCAAGAAGCAGGATGACGCAATCGGTTGTTGGTATCATCGTTCTTTCGGCATCGGTTGCCATCTTTATGGTTATCAATGATTTCCTCGGAAATCCTCTTGACATCACTCTTTCTTAAAAAGATTAAAAAGGGTAATTAGTAAATATCTAGCACGTTTTTTGACTTTTATCGATTATCCTTGCTATAATACTAATACCTGATATAAATTACTAAGAACATTATTTAATAAGGAGATTTTATGAACAAAATTCAAAAAGCATATGCTGGAGTTGGTGCTTCTTTAACTACACTGGCACTTAGCGTTTCGCAGGCAAGCGCCCAAATTGGAACCATTGACGTTCCAAAAAAGGGTTTTGCTACAAGTATTGGAGGACTCATCAACAGTGGTTTAAACCTAGTAATGCTACTAGCTGCTATCTTGGTTTTTGGATACTTAATCTGGGGAGGAATTGAGTGGATTACTTCGGGTGGCGACAAGGGCCAAACAGAAAAAGCCAGAAATAAGATTACTGCCGCTATTGTTGGACTTGTTGTTTTGGCCGCATCTTACGCCATATTACAACTAGCTCTCAGCTTCTTAGGTTTCTCAGGTGGTATTCAAGAAGTGTTTAACACTGGCATCAGACCAATTAATCAATAACTTGATTTATGTGTATTTCAAACCCCCGCTTTTAGCGGGGGTTTTTGTTTATCAGCTTATTTAACTAATATCGTATTGTTCCAAAGAAAAAAACTTGTGGGGTATAATCAAGATCAAGTTAATGTTATAATTTCTTTCAATGAAAAATAAATTT
>JAAZCB010000682.1 GCA_012513545.1 Clostridiaceae bacterium | reverse complement strand
TATTGAATACGGCCAGGCCGTGCTGCCTAATACCGAGGTACCTGAGGAGGAGATAGTAGCACCCCTTAAGAAGGTTATAAGGATAGCTACAGAAGAAGACAGGGTTCACTATGAGGAAAATGTAGCAAAAGAAAAAGAGGCCTTCGAGATATGTCTTCAAAAGATTGGGCACCATAATCTTGATATGAAGCTTATTGATGTTGAATATACTTTTGATAACAACAAGGTATTGTTTTATTTTACAGCCGACGGCAGGGTCGATTTCAGAGAACTGGTCAAGGACCTGGCTTCTGTTTTCAGGACAAGGATTGAGCTAAGGCAGATAGGTGTCAGGGATGAAGCAAAAATGATGGGCGGTCTGGGAGTATGCGGGCGTGTTCTTTGCTGTAACTCGTTCCTTGGTGATTTCCAGCCTGTATCTATAAAAATGGCTAAGGAGCAGGGCTTGTCATTAAATCCTACCAAGATTTCCGGTGCATGCGGTAGGCTTATGTGCTGCCTTAAGTATGAACAGGAAGCCTATGAGGAAATAATAACAAGGGTGCCAAAAGAGGGAGCTATTGTAGAGACTCCTGAGGGGCAGGGGATCGTAATGGGCATAAGCCTTTTAAAGGAACTTGTCAAAGTAAAGCTTGACAAGGGAAATGAAACTGATCTGAAAATATACAAAGCCGGAGAAGTCAAGATTATAAAAGATGTCGCCATAGAGCCTGAAATAGATGAAGAAATAAATATTGACGAACTAAAGCAGTTGGAAGACTGAGAAAATAAAAAAAAGAGTTTTCTTTCATTTGGAATGATGATAAAATATAAAAGTCAGTCAATGAGAATTTTTTGTAAAAATTTGCTTGCAATTAAACATATTTTATAGGAGGTGTAACCAGAATGTCATTTTATATTCATGATGAATGTATCAGCTGTGGTGCTTGTGAATCAGAGTGCCCTGTATCATGCATTTCAGCAGGTGACAGCAAGTATATTATTGATGAAGATGCTTGTATAGAATGCGGAGCTTGTGCTAATGTTTGTCCTGTAGATGCTCCGAAACAGAAGTAAGAAATTTATGGGGGAGTCAATAGGGGTTGCAAAGCCTTTATATGGCTCCTTTTTGCTATATAAAATATTAGTAAAAGGTGTTTGGTTTGGATATAATTATACAGGAAAATGAAAGAATAGATGATTTGCAGTATAAAGGCTTAAGGCTGATACAAAAGAAGAAGGGATTCTGTTTCGGCGTTGATGCCGTTCTGGCTGCAAACTTTGCAGATATAAAAGAGGGTGCTGCTGTTATTGACTTGGGCACAGGTACGGGAATAATTCCCATACTTATTGCAGGGAAAACCCGTGCAAAGTCTGTTATAGGCCTTGAAATTCAGGAAGAAATGGCCTTGATGGCTAAAAGAAGCATTCATATGAATAACCTCGAAGACAGGGTAAGTATAGTGTGGGGAGATATAAAAAAGAGTGTGGAGTTATTTGGTAAGACCTCCTTTGATGTAGTGGTAACAAATCCCCCATACATGAACTGCGGTGGAGGTCTGTTAAATGCAAGTGATACTTTGATGGTTTCGAGGCATGAAATATTATGCACTCTCGAAGATGTTATAAGTGCGGCGGGAAGTCTTCTTGTGCCGGGAGGGCAGTTTGTCATGGTTCACAGGCCTGACAGACTTGCTGATATAATATGGCTTATGAGAAAATACTCGGTAGAACCTAAATATATGAGATTTGTGCATCCGTCACCCTACAAAAAGGCTAATCTGGTTTTAATAAAAGGAGCCAGGCAGGGAAAACCCCAGTTAAAAATGCTTGAACCTTTGTATATTTATGATGAGAAGGGTGAATTTTCAAAGGAAATAAACGAAATATATTGTAGAAAGGAAGCCGGCATTGAATAATAAAGGTGTACTTTATCTTGTTGCAACTCCAATTGGCAACCTTGAGGATATAACACTTAGGGCGATAAGAACACTCAGGGAGGTGGATTTAATTGCCGCTGAAGACACGAGGCAGGCACTGAAGCTTCTGAATCACTTTGAGATAAAAAAACCGCTTGTCAGCTATTATGAACATAATAAAAAAGGTAAAGGCAATTATCTGATTAATGAACTTCTCGGAGGAAAAAACATTGCACTTGTATCTGATGCAGGTACTCCCGGCATTTCAGATCCGGGAGAGGATATTGTAAAACTGTGTATTGAAAACGCAATAAATGTTACACCAATACCAGGTGCGGTTGCTGCTGTATCCGGACTCATAGTTTCGGGACTTCCGACAGGAAGGTTTGCGTTTGAAGGCTTTTTGCCTATGAACAAGAGGCAACGGAAGGAACGCATCCTTTCAATTAAGACAGAGACGCGAACCATGGTTTTTTATGAAGCACCGCATAAGCTTGTTTACACTATGAAGGATTTGTATGAGATTTTAGGAAACAGGAATATTGTACTTGCCCGGGAACTAACGAAAAAATTTGAGGAAATTATCAGATGCACGTTTTTAGAGGCTATCGAAAAGTATGACAAAGAGTCCCCGCGAGGCGAATATGTGATGATGGTTGAGGGAGAAGACGAAGATGGGCTCATTGAGCTAAGACAAAGGGAGTGGGACCGGATGAGTATAAAAGAACACTATGAAATATACATAAAGGAAGGGTCTGACAAGAAAGAAGCAATGAAGAAGGTTGCCAGGGACAGAGGTTTAAGCAGGAGGGATGTCTATAACAGCTTAATATAAACAATAGGCTTTGTGAAATGCATATAAAAGAAGCCTTAGCTGCTTAGCCAGGCTCCTTTAATTTTGCAGATTATTACAAAATTATTTTTTAAGTTCTCTCATGCAGTCCGGGCAAATGTTCTTACTTTTGTAAACAGCTACATCTTTAGCATTACCACAGAAGATACAAGCAGGCTCATACTTCTTAAGAATAATGGTAGCACCATCAACATAGATTTCAAGAGCATCCTTTTCAGCGATGTCTAGTGTTCTTCTGAGCTCGATCGGTAGTACAACTCTTCCTAACTCATCAACTTTTCTTACAATTCCTGTAGATTTCATAATTATCCTCCTTAGATATTACAGCATTCGACAAACTTTGCATTTTTATAGTACCATAAATGCCAATAATAGTCAACAATTAATTTTTATTTTTTCAAGAAAATACAATAATAATTTATGGTTAGGGTGTAATATAATACAATATACGTTTTTGGATTATATCCTATAAAATGCACGAAACAATATCTGAATCCATACTACTACCTATTTGATACAAATTATAGGGTATAGTTTATGTTGTATAATAAAAAGTATAGATATCCAAGAATTAACTGGTAACCTGACTAAAAGAATAGTAGACAAAATTCGACAAAATATTTAGTAAAATGCACAATCGTCTCAATTCCTGTTTTTGTAATATATACTTTAGGCGGTTCATATAAATTATTAGAGATTTCTTAACGGTGGTGTGGGGATTTAATTGTGCTGAATTATGTTTGGCTGGGACTTTTAATCATAGGCTTTGCAGTTGGTATAATAAACGGCAGGATGGAAGAAGTAACCAGAGCGATTGTGGATTCCTCGCAAAATGCAATACAAATCAGTATTGGTATTATGGGAATAATGTGTCTTTGGACAGGACTCATGTCGATTGCTGAGAAAAGTGGGATAGTAAAGGGGATGGCAGTATTGGCAAGGCCTGTTATGAGATTCCTGTTTCCTGGGATACCTAAGGGGCATACTGCTTCAGGTGCAGTAGTAATGAATCTTGCGGCAAACTTCCTTGGGCTTGGAAATGCTGCTACACCGCTAGGCCTTAAAGCTATGAGTGAGCTTCAAAAACTTAACAGGGAAAAAAGTACGGCTACAGATGAAATGAGTATGTTTCTGGTTTTAAACACTTCGTGTATACAGTTTGTACCAACTACTATAATTGCTGTAAGGGCTGCAGCAGGGTCTGAAAACCCTGCTGAAATAATAGGAACCATCTGGGTGGCTACCATATGTGCGACGATTGCCGGAGTTATTGCGGCTAAAATATTATCACTGTTTTATAAGCATAAAAAAATACGAGGTAGGATATGAATGTTGTAAAGGATTTATCAGTATATGCAATACCTGCTATTTTTCTGCTTATACTGGCAGCAGGAATGTTTAAAGAAATAAAGGTTTATGATGTATTTGTTGAGGGCGCGAAAGAGGGTATAAATACCGTACTTAGAATTATTCCTCCACTTGTGGGGCTTATGGTAGCTGTTGGGGTATTCAGGGCATCGGGGGCCCTTGACCTTCTTATTTATGCTGCTAAACCAGTTACGGCACTTTTGAAAATACCTTCAGAATGTGTGCCGCTCGTTTTTCTTCGTCCCATTTCAGGAAGTGCTTCCCTTGCGCTGGTGACCGATATTTTTAAAGCAAACGGTCCTGACTCTTTTGTAGGAAGGGTTGCATCCACACTTATG
>JAAZCB010000681.1 GCA_012513545.1 Clostridiaceae bacterium | reverse complement strand
TCTCTCTACAGAGTATTGATTCTGATTTTCCACAACAGAGGCAATTTTATTTAATACAGTAAGCAAATCACTGCTGTCAAAAAAAATTTCAGTAGGAATTTTAACATTGTATTCTTTTTCCAGGGCTACATGGACATCAAAAATTTTCAGTGAGTCAATGCCATAGAAAAATAAAGATTTATTGATATCCAGGTCCATAATGTTAATAGCATTTTCACTGTTTAAAATCTTCACAATTGAAGAAAATATCTTAAATTGCATAAAACCTGCGGCGTTAACCTTCGCAAAAGTATCCACCATGTCATTTACTCTTGAGTTGGTTGCTGTTCTTTTTGATATAGCCGAATCATATGTCCATTCTTTGATTATTGGCAAATTGCCCGACAGGTAGCATTTTTTGTTTTCATTCCTGCATATCTTTCCGCTTGAAGTTTTACAAACAGCAGCAGGTGGAAGAAATGCCAATCTTCTGATCTGAAAATCAAACTCATTAGAAATGCTTTCCAGAATCTTATTTGTAATATGTTTAAAATAAGCTTCATCACTGCTTAATTTCTTCATGGCCGCTCTCTGCACTTCAACAACGACCGCTATTTCACGTTCATTCAAACCTGAAACTTCAAACGCACAGGCTGTTCCATGCCTTAAATCACTTACCGACTTCTCAACAATTCTTTCTATATCCTGAGGGTAAACATTCACTCCGTTAATTATCATTACATCGTCTTTTCTTCCTGTTATGTATAGCCCTCCATCAATATAAAATCCAAAGTCTCCGGTTCTGTAAAATCTCTTTGCATTATTTCCTTCCTCTAATACAAAAAACTTTTCTTTATTAACATCTTCTTTTTCCCAGTAACCGTGAGCTACATTTTTGCCGGATACGCATATTTCTCCGACTTGATTCTCACCAAGTGCTTTATTTGTTCTTATATCAAAAATCCTGATTTCCTGATCCAGCCATGTATTTCCACAGCATACAAAACCAACGGAGTTCTTTTCATCCTTTTCTTCACACACTTGCTTTATATTGTTCCTTGAAAGCTCTTTATAGTCAATATATATTACTTTAGGTGTATCGCTTATCTTGTTTCCGGATACAAAAACCGAAGCTTCAGCCATACCATAGCAAGGATAAAAGCTATTAAAGTCAAATCCGGCCTGTTTAAATCTTTCTCCAAAAGCCACCATGCTATTGTAATTAACAGGTTCGGCTCCATTGTATGCAATCTTCCATGATGAAAGGTTAATACCTGTCAATTGCTCATTGTTTATCTTGTCAACACAATAATCATAAGCAAAGTTCGGTCCTCCCGATATTGTAACCTTATAATCCGAGATCATTTTCAACCACGATACAGGACTTTTCATAAACATAAGCGGTGAAATTATATTACACGTTACACCATTGTACATAGCATTTAATATACATCCTATCAAACCCATGTCATGAAAGTGAGGCAGCCATGTGCCCAATACGGAATCCTCAGTTATCTCAAAGGCTTCTTTAACCATTCTTAAATTATAAAGTAAATTTTTGTGTCTTATTTCCACTCCTTTTGGAAAAGAGGTTGAGCCGGAAGTATACTGCAAAAAGGCAATATCTTTTTCCTCTGCAGTACAATCATAATGAAAGTCATTTTCGCTGATTTGCGAAAGAAAATAATCTTCAGTAGGAATTAACGAAAGGTCTTCAGGAAGCTTTTCATAGTCACTGCTGTTTTTTATCAGACTTATTCCGCTTTTTGTCGAAAGAACAATTTTAGCATTACAATCATTTATAATTCTTAATATTTTCTCATTTGACCTATTCCCTTTTGGCATATTAACAGGAACTGCAACTGAACCTGAAAGGACACACGCAAAAAAACCTATAATAAAGTCTAATCCTGCCGGATACATGTTTAATATACATTTTGACTTATGATTATAGCGTTGCAGCTCCTTTGACAAGGCTAAAGCTTTCAGAAAAGTTTCTTTGTAACTTAAGGAAATTGCTCCATCACCTGAAATATAAGTAAATGCTACTTTATCAGGTCTATTAATGGCCCAATACTCTAATAACTCCTGTAATGTACTCCCCAAAAAATTCATAATTGAGTCTCCTTATCATCTAATATAATTATCAAGAGATAGAAATGAAAAGTTACTGTCTGGCTCATATGCTTTATTTCTGTATATTGATACTTTTTATCCTGAACTAACGGACACATAATGGAAAAGACAGATATAGTGCTTCTCAAATATCTGTTCAAATAAAAATCAATTGTTTGTTTTTGAAAGATACCTTCCTTAAGATAAAGTTATTTATAATTTCTTCATCCATAAAAAAACACTCATATTCTCCAAAACATCTGTATAATACTAATATAGAATTATCAATGTACGTTTGAAAAATAGAATATTTAGAATCTTTTGTAAAATAAACTTTGTTATTTGCGAGCATAAGATTATATGCAAATTTTGTCTATAATTCTACCATTATAAGTAAAGCTTTTCAAGCTATATTTAAACTTTTTCTGTATCATTCTTAAATTTTTCTTGTATTTTTTATAAATAAAGAATAATTATATGATTAATAGTTTATAGCGAATATCAGGGAGGCTTCAATATTAAGGTTGCCCTGCCCTATTACTCCTCTCACTGTTTAAATTGACATACTTTCGGGCTTTTTGAATTATTTCTTCAAGTTTTGAACTTAAAGACATGTCTGTTTTGTGTTTTGACTTGTACTTTCCAAAATAGGAAAGCTTACCGGCTGCTTTTTTAACTTCATCTTCAATAGCCGTTATCTCCTCAAATTTCTCTATCGCTTTTTTCTCCATTCCATTTTCATATTCATATTCGGCCTGCCTGATCAAGACTTCAGCCAAGGCTTCATAATAGTCCATTACAAGCGGCTGAAGCTCAATAAGCTTTCTGTATTCCATTACCGAGTTCTCATAATCCCCGGCTGTTTCCGACATAAATGCTATGCTTGCCGGATAATTCGGGTTAAAATTGTCATACTTCCTGGATAACTTATAGCAGTTTATACTGTCTATTCTTATAGCCTCCAGTTTATTACCCATATATATCCACCTAAGGGCTTCACCTCTCATAAAGTAAGCATTTGAAGAAACAGGATTAAGCTTAACAGCCTTGCTGAAATTCGTTTCCGCCTCAGTATACTGCTTGTTTGCATAATACCTTTTCCCGGCAGCCAAATACCCCCTTGATATCATCAGCGGAACCTGCACTACTAAAAGAACAGCTGCAATCCCCGCAAGCATGCTCTTCTTAAGTCTTCTGCCTGTGTAAAAAAAGGCAGTACTACCTGACATGCTCACCACAAATGCGGTATTAACCCAGAAGTATATTTCCATGAAAGGAAATTCAAAATCAAGGTCTATCAATGAGTGCACCATAATAAAAATATTGGCTGCTCCTATGAAAACAATAAGTTCTTTAAGACCGGCAGCATCCTTATTTCTCCTGTAAGCTCTGACCAGGTATAAAACAAACAAAAACAATTGTGAACCGAATATCATAAATCCGGTTATACCATAATCCACTGCAGCCTGCACATAAGAGCTGTGTATGTATTGCACGGCGTATAACGCCGTCTGGTAATGATACTGGATTGATGCCCATCCGCCTGGCCCTGTTCCTAAGATAGGATAATCTTTCAAAATGCTGATAGAATCAATATAGTAGGCAAACCTTTCCTGAAGCTCCGAAGCATTGATACTTATACTTGCGAGCCTTGAGAGTATCTGTCTGGAGTTGACCAAAGCTGCAGCTGAAAAAGCGACAACAAGAAAAACAAGTATATAAACCAGTATTATATTCCGTTTGTTGTTCCTTGCCCAACGGTAATATGTCTTTTGCAAAAAATTATCCCCTAAATAAAAAAAGTATATTAATATCGTGGACAAAAGCACTGCCAAGGCTGAATAATTCCATCCGACAGTAAGAATAACCCATACTGTTACAGCAGCTGTTACTAAAGAAGCCATAAAATCATAAAAAACTCTTTTCTTTTTCAAAAAAAGCAAGATCGTAAAATAAAAGAGCACAGATAAAATCCACACTGTACGGGAATAGGTCAGTATCACACCCGCCATGTTAAGACTTATCCCGGTCTTTATAAAGATTAGTACAGGTAAAGACTCTCTCCGGCTGCCAGAAAGGTACAACCCGGCTATTGAGCATATGAAAAAGAATACACCCAGGACATTTGCATATTCTATTACAGATTGAAACCGTTCAATCTCATCACCTTTCTTAAAAATCCTTGATGCTACAAGAAGGTTTATTAAGAAAACCAATGAACCGCTTAAAAAAACTGCTGTAACAATTTTGTCCATTATTTTGCATAAGATCGTTCTTTTCTTTTCTGTGCTAATAATGTCAATATCATACTCAAAGGAATTTAGAACAGCTAAAAAAACAGCCAGTGGCATTAGGTTCACAAAAACTCCGTTTATCGCCCCTTCCTTATTGATACCCGTAAACAAGGAAGCTACAGACACAGAAAACTGCAGTATAAATACTAATAAAAAGCCCTTTCCTGTATATATTTTATTTCGAATTATAAAAAGACCAATCATAATAAACAACAGTAAAATAAAATACGCATAAAACAATTCCTGTGCGAACAGCCCTTTAAAAAATGGAGCAAAGAAAATAAACAGTATAATAGTTATCCTGAATTTTTCAAGTAATTTTTGATTCTCCAAAGTATTTCCTCTCTCATATTAATTTTGAAGTAAAGAACTTGGACTGTCATATAATACTATATATAACTAAAAAGAAGATTTCAAGTTCCTGAAATCTTCTGGGTGTACATTTTAATCGTGCACCAGATTATTCCAAGAACTAAAG
>JAAZCB010000680.1 GCA_012513545.1 Clostridiaceae bacterium | reverse complement strand
TTTTCTGGTCCATAGTCGTTTTATTTTTCCAAGGCATAGTAATTTGTTTTTTTATCACAAATTACCGCTTAAAAAAGTGTAAACTATGTCCCTATATCTTTGTAATGTATGTCCTTATACCGTACCCCATGTTTGCTAACGGTTTGTGGTATGAGGCGTGGGCGGTGCACGGCAATCACTTTGATTAATTGTTAAAGAAATTGCGACCTGCGTTCGTATCCACCGTGCGCTAACACAGCCTATGCCTTATACCACGTGTTGGCACCAGTTATTATTTTCATTTAAATATCACTATTATCACATTCTTCTTCTACTATTCGTTTATTTGTCAATCTGTTTTTTGGCATATATGTAAAACCGTTATTATCTCCATAGAGTAAAAGTGTTCCTATCTGTCTATTCTTATTAAGCCATTTAAAAACACAATCATTTAATCCTGCGTTATTGTGTTCTAATATGAATTTAAAGATTGAGTCGTTGTAATATATACTTGATATTCTAAAAGTCTGATTCAATTCATTTCCAATAATAATCTGTATAGCATTAAAATCACTGCTTATTATTGTAAATTCAGGATTACTCGCATTGCAGAAGCTATAAGTTACAGTATCACCCTTATCAATGCCATATTTTTCCCATGAAAGCGGAAATGCTAATAGCTCAGTAGGTATATCATTTAAATCCACTTTTTTTAAGTTAGAATAAATATCCTTTGAATCTTGTTGATTATTAATCCTTGTATCCGACGGCTCTTTCTGAAAAATTTCTATTCTGTCAGTATCTGAGTTAATCTTTTTGTCTCCTGATTTACATGAAAATGACAGATTTTCAATTAAAATACATAGTAATACAATGTTCACATATTTTTTTTTCATATTTTCTTTGTAATCATGTTGCTAAACTATCTTGTGTTCGGTGTCTTTGTGATAATTGGTGCCAACGTTCACCGGTATGCGCAGTTGCCGCTTCAAAGCGCTCACTTGTCGTGTTACCAGTTAGATAGCCAAGTGAACATACATTAGCAACCGAAAAGCACGGCAATTGCGTATGACCGGGTGTTAGGCTACGTTTTTTTAATATTTTATATCTCTAATTTTCCATTCACCATTCTGTTTTATAAAAGTAGTAGTTATCTCTCTTATAAAATCTATTTTTTCGACACCTGTGTTATCAAAATAGAGAGACCCTATAACAATAGCATTTTTATTTTCAATTTTCACTTTTCTCACAGAATAGATGTCAAACATTTCTTGTCCTCCAGTCCATCGATAATAATTTGTAAAATCATCATTTAAATTCTCAAATTGATCCAAGTCGGTAAGTTTTAAATAATCAGTATACTTGACTTGTGACAACTTTCGAATACATTCATTATACGATTTTCTTTCTTTTTTGAGTAACAAATCGGAGAAAGACAACCTTCTTAAATTCTCAAAATATTTTGAAAAGTCCAGGGTTGTCATACCGTTTTTACTTTCTATTTCAACAGGATTATACTCATCAGTTTTATGATTTTTGGCAGAAGATATATACCAGTCAAAAAAATTAGTCGAAATCCTTGAAACTTCAATAGAATCAGTTTCTGGGTTTTGTGAGTAACAATCAAATGATTGAAACATTATCACAAGTAAGAATGTTTTAAGCAAAAATCGTGTCATTTATCTTTTTTAAAATGTAGCCTAACGGTTGATGGTATGGTGTCGTGCGGGAGTTCGAAGCGATTTCCTATCAGGGTACACCGACCTTTTTACGAGCCATCAACGCTCGAAAACCTCTGAAACCCGCATGCACTATACCATGTGTTGGCAACAGTGCATTTTTCTATTTTTATCTATCACCAAACATAAGGAATAATTTTATATCGAGTTTTATCCGAATATTCACGATAACCAGTCAATTCATTTTTTAACGTTTTATCCTCTAAGTTTGTCCTTAGTGTTAAAAGAATAATCGAGATAATTACTGGTATTATACTCCAAATCGAACCAAAAATCAGTGGAAATCCTAATGACTGAATTATAGAACCCATATAAGCTGGATGTCTCACTATTTTGTATAATCCAGTATCACAAACAACATGACCTCTATCTGTCTGAATTCTGACCGTACTTGAAAAGAATCTA
This sequence comes from Clostridiaceae bacterium, assembly GCA_012513545.1. The sequence continues at coordinate 560 of JAAZCB010000680.1, read as the reverse complement.
TTTTGTTTTTGTGCTATTAAAAACAATAACTGTCCTGATGCTGTAAGAATTATCCCGAATAAATAGAGGCTCCAATGAAAATCAGGCGACCAATGAAAACGACCAGAATCAAATCCAGCAACTATATACATTGCAATTGTTACAAGAAAAGATAATCCCAATATTGATTTATCCCATTTCTTAGTGTCTTGGCCTGGTTTTGAACGTTCATTTAGTAATTCCGGGTCTAAACGTAAAAAAGTATAATTTAATAAAAACATTATTAATCCAATAGATACGTAGAGAAGTCCTTGCCAATAATCTATCCGACCAGCACAAACAAATATTATTGCAAAGAATATCAATGTGCCAAATAAATGCTTAATCAGGTATTTTGTTTTCATAATTTAAATATGTTAAATTTTCCATGCAGTGTGTTTTTTTTGCATTGTTGCCAACGCTCGCCGGTATACGCTGTTGCCGTTTCAAGGCGCTTTCGTGTCGGGTTAACCACTAATGACGCCAAGTGAGTTAACATTAGCACCCGCACTACCCGGCAATTGCGTATGACCGGTTGTTGT
>JAAZCB010000679.1 GCA_012513545.1 Clostridiaceae bacterium | reverse complement strand
TACGGGTCGAATCAAACTCGCTTCGCTCAAACAGTGATTCGACTTATCCTTCGCTTCGTTAACATTCTCTAAAGCCTTTATGCAATGTTCTTTCCATAATATGGTTCACGATAATTAAATGCACCCTGCTGCTTTTACAACAGCCTCTTATGCTACTTATGGGAATTATGTCAATCAAAGCTGAAATCATAACGAGCTTCAATATGGTGATAGTGATTGTTTTTAGAGGCTATAAAACCCAGAGTTGAAATAAAAACCTGCCTGTCCTTGAAATTTTCGCCCGTCTGTATTAACATTTATATGGTGATTAATATGAAGTTAACATATATTGTCGATAAGGAAGTCAGCGGAAAAACAGTCAAGCATGTTCTAAAAAACAAGCTTCAGCTTTCCGAGCGACTTATAAAAAAACTTAAGTATAATAATCTGATACTTCGCAACAACGAACCTGTTTATGTTAATGTAGTATTAAACGAACATGATGTTTTAGAAGTTAACATGAAGCTTAATGAAAATTCCGAGGATATCATTCCCCAAGACATCCCTGTTGATATAATTTTTGAAGACGAAAATCTGCTCGTATTAAACAAGCAGCCTGATATAGTTGTACATCCGACTTGTTCACACACAGATGGCACCCTTGCTAATGCAGTAGCCTTTCATCTGTCCAATAAAGATGAATTATGCAAGATCAGACCAGTTGTAAGATTGGACAGGGATACTTCTGGTGTAATCATTTTTGCCAAAAATCCGTATTCCCAGGAATACCTGATACGTCAGATGAATAGTAAAACCTTTATCAAGGAATATATCGGCATAGTACACGGTTTTGTAAAGAATAAAAAAGGTACCATAAACCTGCCAATTTCAAGAAAACCCGACAGTATCATGCTTAGGCATGTTTCTCCTGATGGAGACCACGCTGTGACGCATTATGAAGTTATTGAATACCTTAACAATGCAACGGTATTGAGGTTCATACTCGAGACAGGAAGGACGCATCAGATAAGAGTTCACTGCCAGGCTTCAGGTCACCCTCTTATAGGCGATACTTTGTATCCCTACCTTGATGATATTTCCCATTCATCAGCTGTTTCACAATCCCAGGTTCAAATGCCGGAATTAATTAATCGTCAGGCACTTCATTCCTACAGGGCCTTATTTGAACACCCCGCAACAAAAGAAATGCTTGAAGTTATTGCGCCACTAGCAGAAGACATTAAAACAGCATTGGAAATATTACGAAAATAATTCCCCAAACATTTACACTTATTTATATAAGTGCTATTATATACTTACTCTTCAGGTTTGAATTAATAATTACATTTTTGGGTATTTATATGGTTTATGGTTTATAACGGATAGTAAAGAAACTAATATTTTAAGCAGTATAAAGACATTTTGAACTTAAAATATCAGCTCTTGCTAAACATAAACCACATAGCATACCTCAGACAAGTTTATGTTTAGCATAAGAATGCTTCAATTAACCATATAGCATAAAGGAATGGAGTGAGTATAATGGAAGTGTTAAAAGACCGGTATTCCATTACCGAGCTTAGTGGACGACTAAATGTTACAGATCATACACTCAGGTACTATGAAAAGGAATTCAACATGGGAATTCCAAAGGACAAAAGAGGCAGGCGTTATTATACTCCTGAACTTGCCAACTTAATGTACCAGATAAAGACTATGCGCGATGATGGTCTTGAGATTAAAGCCATCAAAAAAATACTGCAGTCGGAAAACCTTATTAAAGAGCCGCCTCCAGTATTAAATGAGGTTGACGCCATGTCATTGACAAATTCAGGTCATCAAAGTGATATAAAAATATTTTTTAAAGAATTCGAGGAACAAATTACAAATAATTTTTCTATGGAACTGACATGCGCGAGGGATTATTTAAGCAGTGAATTGAATAAAACAAAACTTGAGCTTGGCGCCTGTTTTGAAAACAATGTCCGTAAGCTTGAAGGTAAGCTTGACAAACATTTTGAAAATGTCGACCGTTCCATTGGAATGTGGCGTGAAAGGAATAAAGGCGGAATATTCAAGCGGCTGAGGAAAATTGTTTTTAAGACCTGAACCTCTCTTTATATAGTGTTTCTTTGAAATATTTGCTGTTTCACAACAAAGTTCGTACCATTGCTGATACGAACTTTGATTATTTTTGTTTTAAGCTATTAATCCCAGTTTTTTTAATACCTCAACAAGCTTTATTGTATCAATAGGCTTTGCGGCATATGCCTCGCATCCTGTTTCAAAAGAGCTGTACACATTATTTGTGTCATTTAAAGCAGTTGTCATTATTATTTTGACACGCTCATCGTCCATTATGTCTTTTTGTTTTTCGATTTCTCTTATTGCTTTAAGCGTTTTTACTCCGTCAAGCTTCGGCATCATAATATCAAGACATATCAAATCGTATGGTTTTTTCTCATCAAGTGCCAACTGAAAAGCATCCACAGCCTCAACACCATCAATTGTTATGTCACAGTCTCCATATGCTGAAAGGAACTTGTACAAAAACTTGCGACTGGCAAAATCATCTTCTGCTATTAGTATTCTCATATTAATACTCCTTTCATTTTTACATACTCGATTCTCTCAATGAATTTATGGTCAACGTTCAAATAAGTTTCCAATTTCGGAGATTAACGCATCATATTCATATTTTATTAAATCCTCTTCACCTTTCCTGGCAGCAAGCTGTATTTTAAAGGCCAGGTTCTTAATCGTTCCATAGCCTCTCTTGACCGCAACTTCTTTTATTAAACTCGATATCTTATCAATCTGCTTCCTGTCATTTATTAATACAGCAGTATTTAATTTATTTAATAGCTCTTCTAGACTGATTTGATACTCTGATGATTTAATTTCAGGTATTTGATCAATATCCTGTATCCTGTGAATGTAAACATTATCATTAGAACTATTCTTGTCAGCCTCTAATGTTTCATTTGAGACCGGAACTCTTTTAATAACGTTTATTAGTTCTTCCTGTGCTATAGGTTTCTTAATATAATCATCCATTCCGGCTGAAATAAACCTTTCTTTGTCATCCTGAAGGGCATGGGCAGTTACAGCTATTATAGGAATACGCCTGAAGGTTCCTTCTTCTTTTTTCCTTATTCTTTTTGTTGCTTCCAGCCCATCCATTTCAGGCATTTGAATATCCATAAGCACCAGTTGAAACTCTTCTCTCTCCAGTAAATCCAAAGCCTCTATTCCATTTTCTGCTATGCTCACAATGTGCCCCTGATTTTCAAGAATTTTCGTAATGACTACCTGATTTACTTTATCATCCTCAGCAACAAGTATTTTATATATATCTTTGCTGCTATTAAGCCTGTCATTTGCCATTGCTACTTTTTTTTGGGTTTTTATTGCATTGTAATCCGAAACAATTGTAAAATAAAAAGTACTTCCTCTCTCTTTCCTGCTCTCAAAATTGATTTCTCCACCCATCATTTCCACCAACCATTTTGAAATTGCAAGTCCAAGTCCGGTTCCTCCATATCTTCTGGTAATTGAACCGTCAACCTGGCTAAAGCTCTTAAAAAGTCTGTCTCTGTCATTATCGGAAATCCCTATTCCAGTATCAGCTACAGAAAATCTTAACCTTATTTTACCTCCAGCTATTTCAACAACATTTACAAACACCTTTACTTCACCCGTATCTGTAAATTTTATTGCATTTGATATCAGATTGTTTAAAATCTGCTGAAGTCTATTAGGGTCTCCAATCAGAATCCTTGGAACATTACTGTCAACATGATAACTAAAGCTGAGTCCTTTGTTTTCCGCACTTACAGAATGTGCCTTGTATGTATTTTCCAATAACTTTAGAATATTAAACTTAATATTCTCAATACTCATCTTCCCTGCTTCAATCTTTGAATAATCCAGAATATCATTAATTACGTTAAGCAGCAAATCTGCGCATGAACCGATGATCTCAAGATTCTCTCTCTGATCCTTTGTAAGGTTTGTCTCAAGAGTAAGTTTTGTCATACCAATAATACCGTTCATCGGTGTTCTTATTTCATGGCTCATATTTGCCAAAAACTCACTTTTTGACCTATTCGCTGCTTCAGCAGCCTCTTTGGCCTTTCTCAGGTTTTCCTCTATAAGCTTCCCTTCTGTAATATCATAACAAATACCTAAAAAGCCAGCATAATTACCTTCCAAATCATTAAACGGCCTCCCGGAATCAATAATCCATCGATATTCACCATCATATCTTCTCAGACGGTATTCCAGCTTGAACGGTTTCTGCTCCGTCAATGCATTCTCAAAAACACTGTCATATTTTTCAACATCTTCAGGGTGAATACACCTTTTCCTGATGCTGTCGCGTTCCTCCCCGTTTTCGATCCCCGTAAAATCATGCCATGTATTGTTAAAATAATCAAGTTTTCCGCTTCTGTCAGACCTCCAGATAGGGACTGGAAATTCATCAAATAAAGAAATATAAAAGTCCCTTGATTTGGCGATGGTTACCTCCATTTTCTTTTTGGAAGTAATATTGTCATAGATTATTAAATAACATTCTTCGTTGAATAAAGTAACCGGAACAGAGCTTAGTCTGAACCAGACCTCATATTCTCTGCTCTCCCTATGTATTATATGCTTGTATTCCAATCCATAAATTGCTCCGCCTGATTGTGAAACTAAAGAAACAGTATTTTGTAAAATGCAGTCATCACAGTGGCGTTGTTGTGAACAATCAAATTCAGCCATATCCGGGCTTGTACAAAAAGTCCCCTTATCGCTGCATGCATCGGGTATATCCATATGTCTTTTACAGACATTCATAATCAATGATTCATTCACTCTTCTGATAACATGCTTCCTATCAACAATAATCATACCTAACGGAGCGGATTCAAAAATCGCGCTCAGATTTTTCTGTTCGTTTGCAAGCTGTTCTTCTGCTTCCTTAATCCTTGTTATATCCCTGAATACTATAACAAAACCGTTTAGTGTGCTGTCCGAATCCATAATTGGAGAACAGCTCGCAGAAATATATCTGTAAATACCCTCCTTGGAAATAAGTACGGTATTTTTTTTAAGGCCAACAGCCTTACCTTCCAGCAAAGCTCTCTTATATGGGCTATCGGCTTTTTCTCCGGTACTTTTGTCAACTATACTAAAAACTTCATCAAAAGCTCTTCCTACCGAATCGTTTCCGGACCAACCGGTTAAAATCTGAGCAGATCTGTTCATCATAATAATATTGCCATTATTATCTGCTGTAATTACTCCATCTCCAATGCTGTCAATTGTAATTACAAGCCGCTCAATTTCACTTAGTAGATTAAGCTCAAACTTTTTTTCATCATTCTTCTTTTCCAATTCTCTCATTTCTTTTGATACAATGGCTTGAAGTCTTATATAATCATCTCTTTCAGAGTAATCGTCGAAACCATCACTAATAATTTCCAAACCTTTATGCATATCTGATTTGTCAAGCAGAGCAATGACAGGTATTTCAACTTTAGCTTTTTCAAGCACATCAAACACATCGTGCGGGGATATACCACAGCGATAATCGAAAAAAATAATGTTTATGTTATTTTTTATGGACGAGAAACTTAAGATAATCCGGTCTTCATCCTTGACTGGTTTATCGTTTTTATGGAAGAATTCC
>JAAZCB010000678.1 GCA_012513545.1 Clostridiaceae bacterium | reverse complement strand
GAAACTGTTTGTAACAATCTCAGAGACCAATCCCAGTTCTGCTGCATAAGACATTATGTTTACTACCTTGTCATAGTAAAGAAAGGGCTCACCACCCGTAAAGCAAAGGCTCCTGATGTGTGAAAATTTATAGGCCGTTTCAATAAAGTATATTGCATCCTTTTCTTCCATAGTTTTTTCCCCGTCGGGACCACAGTCAAAACCGCAGTGCTTGCAGGAGGCATTGCATTTATTTGTAAGAATAAGGCTCAAGCCCTGAATATCAATCAATATTATCACCTTCCATATAGTATAAATAAACTGTTTTTAATTAAATTATTACTAAACCGATACATTTGAAACCAGGTTATCAAGCAGTTTACCTAAGGCTGAACGGACCTTGGGATTGTGATAGAGCTCAACACATATGTCACAGGTACTAAGATACCTTCCTCTTAATGGGAGGTCTTTTTCATTTTCTGTGATTATTTTCAGAAGGCTATAGGGACCGCGGTTTGCAATAATATTGAATAAAAGATTGTTTTTCATAGATCCCAGAACATTATCAAAGGTATCTTTGTGAATGTTTCCGCAGTAGCCTATAAGCTTTTCAGGGTCCTTTTGGGCATCGCCAAAGCAGCAGCAGGCATATACTGAGCCGTCGGGAGTTATTGTAGGAGTATTTACTACGTAGGGGCAGCTTCCGTTAAAATAACTTTCATTATCGGTGTCTATAAGGCTCCCGGCAGAGATATGAGTCAAAGCACGACCAATCCTTAAAGGGCCTATTTCTTTTATGGTAACATTGTTTTCAATATCAGCCTCTGAAAGAGAAAGTAAGTCTGGTATATCGTTTTTGCGTATTTTTACGTCTTTAGTGACTATTGTATTTACACAGATTGAAATTCCAAGTTCAAGAGCCTTATGAACAACATGGCGGATTGCTTCAACAGAGGTATATTCAAGGTGATAACTGTCGCAGCTTATAACCATTGAACGAAGGCCGCTTTTATAAAGCTCGTCAAGCCTTTCCTTCACAATCGCCTTTGAACTGGCCCAGAAGCTGTTTGTTACAACTCCTCCCGGAATACCGTACTTGTTATAGGTATAGTCCATCAAAGCCTTCAACATATCATAATACAAAAAAGGTTCTCCACCAGTATAGCCTACATTTCCGACTTCTATTACCGAAAGGGTGTTATCGATGTAGTCTTTTGCCTGATTGAGGCTCATGGTTTCTTCTCTTTTTGGGCCACAGTTGCTTATACAGTGATTGCACAAGTAGTTGCATTTATATGTCAGAAGCAGGTTTAAGTTTGCCCCATTAATATATTCTGTCATTTTGCACCTCCAGGATTGACGCAGTAGTACTACTAACACTTGCTGAAAGCTCATTAAGCAGTTTTTTCAATATATTTCTAAGCTGCAGATTTGATGAGATTTCCTCACATACATCGCAAATGCTTACGAATTTGGTTCTTATTTTTAATGTAGGGTCTGTTTCCTGAGCCATTTTTAAGAGTACATAGGGCCCCTTCGACGAAATTATATTTAAGAGTAGATTAGCTTTAAAACCTTCAAGTATAGCATTAAAGCCTCTTTTGTTTATGTTGCCTCCAAAAGTTATGGAGGAGGGTCCATGCTCCGAGGCACCTCCAAATCCGCAGCAGGCATAGGTGGAACCATCAGGAGCAACCACTGTGTTTCGTATGACATAGTGGCAAGGGTTACCCATCAAGTCGATTTCACCATATTGTTTGAGTCTTGATTTTTCAAAGTGTTTTTTAGCCCTGCCAACCCTAATGGGGCTGGATTCCCTCATCCATGCATTTTCAGGATTTTTAAGAAGGTGTTCAGGCAGATTCAGGAATTCATGCAGGTTATCTTTTCTGATCTGGCTGTCCAAAGTCATCAGAATATTTATTCCAACTCTTATTCTAAGAGAAATGGCTGCTTCAATCAGGTTTTTTACATTATTTATGTTTACATGTTCTAAATGGTAATCATCAATGCTGGTTATCACTTCATCAAGACCGAGTTCTTTGAGTTCATTGAGCTTACCGGCAGCAGTGCTTGGACTGTCCGACCAAAAACAGTTAGTAACCACACCTGCCCTAAGTCCCTTATGATGTGAGAAGCTCATAAGCTCCTTTAGTTCTTCATAGAATAGGAATGGTTCACCTCCCGAGTAAGCAACCATTTTTAGGTTTGGATTTGTTGAGGCCTCTTCAATATATGATCTGGCCGACTTTATGTCCATTTTTTCATTTCTTTGCGGGCTGCAGGAAAAACCGCAATGGGAGCATGTGAAATTACACTTCCAGGAAAGAAATAATGTAAAGGTATCAAGCTCAAGTTCAGCCACATTCTTCACCCCTTATGCTTTCAGCTGTAATTTGATTAATTCTGCGTGAGCGCTTTAATGCCTTAAAGCTGTATCCGATAGCTTTCTTGAAGTATTCTTCAATACTTTTTGCACTTAACTGTTCTGTATTTATAAAGGATTTTGTGTTGATATCCAGCTCCTCTATAGAGTGGGGGAGTATCTCCAATCCATATTCTGACGGATTGTTGGCAATGGGGGTTCCCGGGAAAGGCGTCAGCATGTGAATACCGTTTTCAACACCTTCAAGCTTCTCTATAAGAGAGTATGTTTCATTTATGTCTGTCAACTCCTCGGAAGGAAGGCCTATTATGAATGAAAAATAAGGTGTTATACCATAGGATATACAAAGTTTGTATACCTTCTGAACATCCTCCGGTGAATACCGTCGGCCAAGCTTTTCCAATATCCTTTTACTTCCTGATTCAATACCGAAAAAGATGGCCATGCAACCTGCACCAGAAAGGGCCTCCAGCATATCTTCGGTAATGGTCTCAATTCTTCCGGTACAATTCCATTGGGCAATAATATCAAGCTCCTTGATTCTTGCACATATTTCCTTTGTCCTTTTTGGTATAAGTGTAAAACAATCATCCGCAAAGGAAAAAGACTTCAGATTGTTATCTGTGTTGAGCAGCTTGATTTCATCAATTATATTGTCTACGCTTCTTACCCTGAAGCCTTTACCCCAGAAAGCAGCAGTGGAACAATATGGACAGCCGTAGGCACAACCTCTGGCACTTAATATTGATTTCGGGTAGTGTTCAGACATTGGAAGAAGTTCCCTTGCTGGAAAGGGGAGGGTGTCAAGATCGTTAACAAGAGGTTGGTCCGGGTTATGTACCACTCTGTCTTTGCAATAGTATGAAATGCCCTTGATATCTGATACGCTCCCGCCGCTGTTTATAGCCTTAATCAGAGCCGGAAAAGATATATCGCCTTCACCCCTTGTTACATAGTCTACATATGGCAGGGCTGCCAGTTCTTCAGCCATAAAGGTGGCAG
>JAAZCB010000677.1 GCA_012513545.1 Clostridiaceae bacterium | reverse complement strand
TGTATCATTCATCAAATAAGAAATACAACCAAGTATGTGTCATATAAAGATTTAAAGAAGGTTATAGCTGACTTGAAGCTGGTTTATGGGGCACCTACTCTTGATGACGCTGAATACCGCTTAGAAGAATTTGCCGAAAAATGGGACTTAAAATATCCTCAAATAGCAAAATCATGGCGTGAAAACTGGGTAGAATTATCCACATATTTTAAGTATCCACAGGAAGTAAGGACTCTAATATACACCACGAATGCAGTTGAGGGATTCCATAGAATGCTTAGAAAATACACCAAAACAAAAACAATATACCCTACAGATGAAGCAGTAAAAAAATCCGTATATCTTTCTATTCAGGAAATTACTAAAAAATGGAGTATGCCAATACGAAACTGGGGAACAATAATAGGGCAGCTTATGATTTTTTATGAAGACAGATTCAATAAAACAGCATAGTATCGGGGCTCTGCCCCGAACCCCGAGGTTTATTACGCCGGGCTTTACCGGTGATAAAAATAAATCGGGCAATCGAATTTGACTGCCCAATCACCGTGTAAAGCTCAGCAAGCGTTTAGGTCGCACCTCTGCGTCGCCCATTTTTATGCTGCAACTATAGTATTACCGCTTGAAAATTTTTTAAACCAAAAATCCATTTACACGGAATATGTTACACTCCCTTATTGTTATTGCTAATGCAGATTTAAAGATTTAAATTATGCATTATACACTTCTTCAAGTCTTACTACCATCCGGAGATCCCTTTACACATAAATTCACGTTAATAATATTCATATCTGTAAATGTATCATTAGAGTAACTAACATTATTCAAACGTTTAAAATTCAATGTATATATTCATGTGATACATTGTAGAAAAGATTCGAACAGTTTCTTTAAGGTACACTCTATTGGGCTATTTTTCCTTTATATAATGCTATTAAATAAACATTATAAGCATTATTGTATAAATGCATTACCTTTAATAGTTTGATTCCTTTATGCTTGTTCAACAAGAGTAAAATCACCTTAGAATCGATTATAAACGTATTAACTAATCTTAATAATAATAGCAATAGCTAAACTTATAAAAAGCATACCTCTAGTTACAGAATTATGCTTAGACATAATTATCCCGGCTCTTCACTCATATGTTATTCGTTATTCTATTTCAGCTTCATTTTTTAGTTCTTCAGCTTTCTTTAACCAATAACGGTCTGTATTAGCCTTAACCTTATCAGGATTTCTCCTTCTCCATCTTTTCATATAATCGTTTTTAGCTTTTCTTATTGCTTTTTGTTCTTCTTGCTCTCTATTACTCATATATCATTCTCCTTTCAATTCTAAGTTTGAGGCTGTTTAACTGAATTAAGATATTGACTATTCTATTTCATAATCTATGCAGGTAATGTCAATACTATTTGCCAATTTTTGCAACTCAATATCTGATAATTGATGAATTTGATTCAAATTGACATTAATATCCGTTACGGTTTCAACTCTATCCTTGTACTTATCACCGTATATGTTTTTTAGTGAAAATATCAATGCAGTTGTATCAGGAACATAATGCTTTTCATTAACAACCTCTTTTATTATGTTTCCTTCCGCATCACGAACAATCTGTTTTTCTTCTGCAACAAATCCTTCAGCACGCTTAAACAATGCCTTTTCTAATGTATACTTCCGGTTATCAAGTCCTTTTTGGTATGCCTCCCTAAATTGTTGATTTTCTGACATTAACCTGTAAAAAGTCGATTCTCCTATTCCTAACATTTCAGCAATATCTTTATTGGAGATATCATGGGCGACATACTCTGTTAAATCATCTAGCTTATCGGCAATCTTTTCAAATGCTGGCTTCCTTCCTGCATTACTCTTTTTAGTTTCTTTTACATCATCATTATTCATTATAATCCTCCGTAAGGTTTAAGAATAAAGTCTTGTAATAAGCAATTTTTCTTATATCTCCGCTAACATAGTGTAATATTGAATAGTTACAATCATAGCTAAAGTCTTGGTCAAAGTAATA
>JAAZCB010000676.1 GCA_012513545.1 Clostridiaceae bacterium | reverse complement strand
TGGAGCTATGCTCGATAATGCTTCCTGACAGCGGACACATACAGGAGTTTGAAAATGAATGGTTGAACAGAAAAAGGGAAAGAGCCGGTAAACCACCGGTTGAACCACTTTATACATTACAGGATGCAATCGATTCATTGGCATTGTTCAGAAGCAAAGCTTACGACGAAGTCATTAAAATTAATGATGAAATAAAGGTAAGATTTAATGATGCAGGCCACATTCTAGGTTCAGCAATCATTGAGATGTGGATTAATGAAAATGGCGAGGAAACAAAAATTGTTTTTTCAGGCGACCTTGGAAACAAGGATCTACCAATCTTAAGAGATCCTTCCATTATTGAAGATGCTGATTATCTGCTTATAGAGTCTACGTATGGAAACCGGATTCACAAGGATAACAAAAACAAGGTAGAGCATTTTGTAGATATCATTAATGATACTATAAATATGGGGGGAAATGTAATTATTCCTTCTTTTGCAGTCGGAAGGACACAGGAAGTGATATATGAACTCAATAAAAAACGATATATATATGACAGTAAAATTAAGAAGTTGTTCAGCACTCCTGTCATTATTGACAGTCCTCTGGCAATTTCTGCGACCGAAGTATTCAGGAATAATCTGGATTGCTATGATGAAGAAGCAAGAGCTTATATTGAAAACGGTGATAACCCGCTGGATTTCCCAGGACTTCAATTTACAAGAACGGCTGACGAATCCCGTGCATTAAATGAAAGGAAGGACAGTTTAATTATTATATCTGCAAGCGGAATGTGTGAAGCAGGAAGGATTAAGCACCATTTAAAGCATAACCTCTGGAGAAAGGATTCGGCTATACTATTTGTAGGCTACCAGGCAATGGGAACGCTAGGCAGAAAACTGGTGGATGGCGCAAAGAAGGTTAAACTCTTCGGGGAGGATATTTCAGTTGAAGCAAGGATTGAAGCTATTGATGGATTTTCCGGTCATGCTGATAAGGAAGGTCTTCTTGAATGGATTGGCAAGTTCCGTAAAAAGCCACAAAAGATTTTTATTGTTCATGGCGAAGAGGAATCAATGATTGAATTTTCAAATGAGATTAATTCAAGGCTCAATATTGAAACCATAATTCCTGAAAAGGGCGAAAGCTTTATTATTACAGGTGGCAGAGTTGTTGGAAGCGATGATGGCCTGAAACCGGTTGCCTCCTTTAAACGACTTGCAGTTATAGAAACCCTTGAAACTCTTAAAGAAGAAATTACAGAGCTTTCAGACATACTGCAGTCAGACCTGAAGCAGGATAAGACCGACAGTGAGATTGATGCTCTCAGAGCCAAGCTCAAAAATATTGAGAAGGCTATAGTAGACGCATTAAAATAAATTTTGTTTATTAATACTAAAAATAAAGAAGTTCAAAAACTTCTTTATTTTTTTTTGACTTTAATGTAGAATAAAAATAAATTTTGAAATACTATAGTGCTTATTAACATTACTGATTTTTGAACTTTAATAATGCTAATAATGCACTTACTCTATTCTAAGGTCCGCTGCACAAATTTAATTCTTTTACGGGCA
>JAAZCB010000675.1 GCA_012513545.1 Clostridiaceae bacterium | reverse complement strand
TCCCTTAACTTGTAAAAAAGAACGTACATTTCTTTCAAGTAACCTGGAACCATATTCATCATATAGGGAAGCAAGTATTTCACCATTGATTATTGCCAGGTAAACGCTATACTTTTCGCTTGTACTATTTTCAATGCAAGGTATGGATGTGCTGAATTTCTCTTCAAAATCAATCTCTATAGTTTCGCGCATTTTTCCGGAGGTAATACAGCGATATAATCTGTCTATATCCCAAATTATAAAAGAAATCTCAGCCCCACCAATCATGATGTTGTTAAACTGTATTGGCTTTACAAGACCGTTTGTCAGAGCAAATACCCGAACTTTTTTAATATCATCCTTTTTCTGATGAAGTGTTATGGCAAAATCATATGTATCATTATCCTTCTGAAAAGAAGTATATAGGTCATTTATAGCTTTACGGTATAGTTGAATCGCACGCTTTATTGAAGCATCTATATCATTTCGGGCTACTGACTCCGGTGTTTCGCTATTAGAATATATAGTCACAATAATATCTACATTTTCATAATCATCGGAAATGGAATATGCATTTAGTTGAAGACCATATCCTCTGAAGGGACAAATTATAGGGTTGTCAACTTCTCCTGCTTCTTCAAGGTATTCCAGCATCAAAGATGTCAGAAAGTCTTCTTGTTCCCATCCGCTCGTTTGCGTATCCATTAACAAAAGAATCTGTTCACGAAAATTCTTATAAAATTCATTCATATTCATAGAAACCACTCCTGTATCAGAACTCTCTGATCAGCGCTTCCGCGATACCCTTTGCCATAAGTGGTGGCACCGCATTGCCAACTTGTATAAATGCAGCGGTTCTTGATCCTTCAAAATAGTAATCATCAGGGAACGACTGTATTCGTGCTGCTTCGCGGACAGTAATTGATCGTGCCTGTTCTATATCTGGATGAATATAATAATGACCGTCTTTGGATATATGAGCCATAATTGTATGACACGTTGGCAAGTCAGCGGCCACAACTTTATATCTATCAAGAAAACCGCTTTTATTCTTGTGTGTACTCAAACTATCAGGTAAATCTGAGTATTTAATTCTTTTATGATTATCGTTCCACGCCTGAATAGCCATTCTGTAAATTTTTCTGTCACGATCGATATTGCTTCTGGCAACATGCCATGTTAATATATCGTCATCTTTACGAATTTCATTTTCTCGCAAATAACCATTATATTTCTTATATCTGTACTGATTACTGCTTTGACCAGCATGTAGTTTAGGCAAGTCATTAAGAATATCATTGATACAGAAGTTATTTTCCTTTTTTTCAAATCGTGGATATTTATGGCTGGAATTGCGCTTCCATCCAATAAGAATAATTCTATTGCGATTTTGCAGAACTCCAAAATCCTTGGCATTAACAATTTCGTATTTGAGCTCATATCCGATGGATTGGAATTCTTCTTGAATGTTGTTTATGTATTTTCCTTCGCCAGCTGTAATTAATCCCGGAACATTTTCAAAAACAAACATTTCCGGGTTATAATTCTCAAGTACTTTACAATAGAGTTTATACAAATCATTTCGTGGGTCATCGTCCATACATTTCCTAGATCGACCAACATTGGAGTAAGCCTGGCATGGTGGCCCCCCGATAACCAGGTCAATATGACCGATTCCTTCATTTTTTATGGCGTTGTCAATATTTTCATATATTGAACCCATTGATGAATTGCTCATAGTTTCATGGATTACAGAATCAATAACAGTTTCAGGTACAAGTGCATATAATTCATCACGATTTATTACTGAATTAAGATAATCATAATACTTATCAAGACGCCCACACTGTTTCAGGTAATAATAACAAGCTCTAGTTCTCAAAGTATTACAGGCATCTGCTTTCATCTCAACATGAGCTACAGGTGTATATCCAGCACGCACAAATCCCTCAGAAATCCCACCCGCGCCTGCAAATAAATCGATAAATGTAATTTTTTTCTTTCCCATTTTATCTTCTACCACCAATTTGCTATCTCAATTTCTTACTCCCGGTATTATTCGAAGCAAAGGACTCTGAATATTCACAGATTTTCTTTACTTCTCTTCTGGTGAATACTCTCTAAGAGCCCATATTTTTCTCTTTTAATTGTATATGTTTCTACTATCTTTATCATAATCCTGCATAATAGATTTGGAAATGCCCTTATTTCGAGATGTGCAAATTAGGAAAACAATTGGTTGAATATTTAATTCAATTTAAAAATTTTTGAAAACGCTGGGCAATATGCCCGGGAATTAAAAGGAAATGCGGTTCAAGTATTAGCTAAATAACTCAAGGTATAATGTATATAAATAATAAAAAATACCCGATCATTTTTGACCGGGTATTAATGCTTTATTGGTGCTTTCGTTATA
>JAAZCB010000674.1 GCA_012513545.1 Clostridiaceae bacterium | reverse complement strand
GATTTGTACCAATTGCAATTCCGACAGTTTATACATAATTTCAAATTAATTGATTCAGTCCTCCTTTATCCTAATAAAAAAAATATTTCCAACCAACCATATTAGTAGTTCTTATAATTGGTTTCTCGGCTGTATCCGGTCAAGAAAAATTCTGCGGGACATTGAGTCCCAATATTGATCCTTACACTATTCCATATTATGGCAATTCAAATTTCCTTCAGGAAGTAATGAATCTTTTTCCGTCACCGAATGAAGCTAATTTAAAATCCGCCATTCTTGAATCATATAATCCATATGGTGCCTCGTTTGATATACCTATTAAAGTTTGGATATATAGAGATGGCGAAGGTGAGAATGAGGCAATTTCAAAGGCAAACGTAAACACGCTCATCACAAGGATCAACGAGCTACATTCAAATTCAAATACAGACATTGCCTTTTATTTAAAATGTGATCCAGATTTTGTTGATAATTATGATTACAATAATAATGCAGCCTCGGACGCTGATTTTATAGATATGTGGAGTGATAACAGAGACTATCGAGCCGTTAATCTTCACATTGTTCACTCCTCCGATATAACAGGCCTTCTCGGTATATCGGTTTATCCGAATTATCCACCCGAGATTGATCTAAGTGCAACAATTATTGAAGATGTTCATAGTTCGCTGGATGAACTTGCTGCTACTGCAGTACATGAAATGGGACATGTTTTTGGATTAATGCACCCTCATGACTGTGCAAGATGTGAAAATCAAATTTTATGTGCTCCACAATGTAATCAGAATTTCTACGCTTCGAAGTGTGAACAAGAATCTGTTAATCGTTCTAGAACTAATAATCTATTATGTATCAGTACCTACGGGGAAAAGAAATGCGAAATAAACGGCGACTTATTATGCTCAACAGAAGCTTCATATAATAGCTTAAGGTGGGAAACAAACCAAACCACCTGCGCATATACAAACTCATTTTATATAGATGATCATTGGGATGATCTATTCGACCCTCAGGAAAATAATTTCATGGCATATAACCACGCTCAGTGCCAAAATGCTTTCACGGATGAACAAATTGCTGTTATGAAATGGAATATTGCATGGAATATGATTGACTATCTTGAAGATAATAAAATGGAATTCTTTTACGAATCAAATCTTCTCTATGCATCTGGTGACGCAAACAATGGGCAGAATGAGGATTTTACTGTGTCGGAATTTTTAATCAGCCCAACTCCAAATAAGACATTCAATGCCTTGAATGGCTCAGAAATAACATTTCATGCAGGTAAAAGTGTGAAGATGCGTGCTGGTTTTAAAGTTAGTCAAGGAGCACATTTCAAGGTGTCGGCCGGTCCAATAACCAACTGTAATTCTGTAGATTACCTTATTGAGGAACAAAGCTATTCAAAATCTACGGATAATGAATTAACACTTGGAGCTCTTACCCAGGGCTCTTTGATACAAAAAACATCCGATCTTAAATTTCTTCAGGAAAATGCTCTGAAGCATTTAGAGGAAAAGAAAGCATTACATGCTGATTTGGAATTATTGTATGCACTTGATAGTACGCTGATTATTGATCTATTGAACGAAGATAGTCCCTCTCTTGAGAACCTGGTGTCCAATGTCAAATCTAAGTATCTAATTTTCGAGAAGGATTATTACTTATTCCCAAATCCAGTAACCAATGTTTTGAACTTGAATATAATGATTCCGCTGGAAATTGATATTCAGTTTAGAATTTATAATTCTGTTGGAGAAGAAGTATTAACTAAATCAATTAAAAAGGGAACACCTTCAATGCAATTTAATATCAGTCAACTTAAACCAGGTGTATACAATTGCTTCCTAATTACACCAACAAGTTCAATATCTCGTTCCATTATTAAATTATAATGAATATACAGAAGATGGTTTTTTAGATGAACCATCTTCTTTTTTTATAGTCAGTTGCAAGAATATGTTATAATTCATTTGTGTTATTAGCCATACATACTTTTATATCATTTCTCAGATAGGGTTAAGTACAATCTATTGGTTTCATATATAGGGTGGCCTTCCCTGAAAATGTTAATGAGTTAAGCGACTGATATCGATTCTTGCATAAATATTCGATTGAAGCTTTTTTACTTATCGGCCATTTTGGCAGCAAAATCCCGCGGGATATACATTGATATATCTACATTGTTACATACAAACTATTCCGAGCCGGTGAATGCTAAAAAAAATCCTTTTCCCCCGTGGGGGATAGGGGGCAAAAAGAGTTTAAAACGCTATTATTATTAAATCTTGTGTTTTAAACGCCTTATTATTGTTAACAGTATATATAAAAAAATATGAGTGTCGGAAAAGATAAACAAAAGTATTATCTTATTCGAAACAAAAATGACATGAATCTAATCAATTTCATAGAAAGCTTTCCAGACGAGGCATCGTGCAGGAAGAAGTTCAAAGAGAT
>JAAZCB010000673.1 GCA_012513545.1 Clostridiaceae bacterium | reverse complement strand
GGATGATATAACAATGCTTCTTCTGGAAATTAAATAGCTTTTTCATTTTTGTGCAAGTGCAATAAGCGCAGTCAGATTGTCAAACGAATAAAAATCGCAGGTGTCTTTGTTCCCGAAGCCCCCATGGAATTCTGAATTATCGTTTACCATATAAGCGAGCATTCGCTCAATAAGTTTTGCGGACAGCTCATCCTCACCGCAGGCTCTTGCATATATGGACGCCAATGCGTAGACAGCCGTGCTTTCCATCCCGGAAACAGGTTTCAGGTTATATGGGTTATACCATGCATAAAGCTTTCCTTTTTCCATTTCTCCCTTCAGCCAACTCAGGAAATCACCAGTATATATTCCCGACAGCTGCAAGTTGATTGAGGTAATTACAGTATATGTGAGGCATATGCCTTCTGTCTTTTCATACTCCTCATCAGGCAAATATTTCCTGTCTTTGTAGTCGTAATACTTGTAGTAAAAGGGTGAGGCATTGATTCTTCCATTGGCAATAATATCCGTTGATTTTTCCAATACCTCCTCCCATCTTTTATCGAGGTATTTAAGTCTTTTCATCTGGTATAAATCAAGATAGCACAAAGGGGTTATGTACCTTGTTGTATTATACTTCCAGTCATATACCTCATTAAGGCAGCCATCTTTCACCTGTGTTTCAAGAATAGTTTTCTGGATACATAAAGCCGTATTGAGAAAGCTCTCTGACCCCCACTTTTGATAAGCATCAAGCAATGCTCCTATGATTCTCAAATCATCAACCGAAGCATTACAGGTAACATCACTTCCGCTTCTCCATTTGATGTTGCCTCCTATGCTGAGTAAGTCTTTCTCAAGATAAGATAGTTCAAGATCAAAAAGGTCCTTCCTGTCTGTGAGAACCGCATAGTTCATCAATAAACCCACGGATTCGGAAAGGGTATACTTTCCTTCCTCATGTTTTGTATTGGTTATGAATTCCCCCCTTAATCCCATAAAATTTTTCTGAATAAAATCAAACAGAATACTTTCTTTATCACTGTAAAAACCTTTGGCGCCGCTATTCCTGCAGTAAATACCCGGCTCGGAATTAAAGACCTGTGTCCTTGTCCTGCCGGTTGTAAAAAGGTAAACAGACAGGATTAACGCAACTGTCAGGATTGCAGCGCCTGGTAAAATCAGCTTTTTCATTTCACCCTCCTCCCTCCAAGCAGCAAATCATAAGCATAAAGCATCAAAGAGGAAATGGACTCCTACAAAGAATCTATGAAAATATTATTAAATCTATTCATTAAAAAACCCGGAGGTTAATCCCTCCGGGTTATCTTAATATCCATTATAAATCATAAAGTATCAAAGTGAAAACGAATTCCTGCCTACATCTGCAGGTAATTGTATATCAGTATCACAGCATCTGCCCTTGATAACTTGCTCTTCGGTCTGAAATAATCACCATGGCCGTTTACAATTTTAAGCCCGTTTGCAATTACTACATAACCTATAAGTTCCGGACTGATCTCATCCTTGTCTATAAAAGTACAATTGAAGATATTTTTAAGGTCAGCAACCTTATCATACTTTAACACCCTGATGAAGAATTTCACGCTTTCTTCTCTTGTCAGGGAAGCCTCCGGGTTTTTCTCATCCTGTTTGACTATTCCTTCTCTGATGAGTAAACTATATAAATCATCAGTTTCTTTATCATTGTTTAATACAGTTTTTCCATAAAACTCATACCCATTGTTGACTATTTGTGAAATCAACAACAGGAAATCTTTCTGCTTGATTTCTTCACCAGGTCTGAATTCAGGCCCTTCAAGCGCAATACCGCTTTCCGCCAGGACTTTTATAACCTC
>JAAZCB010000672.1 GCA_012513545.1 Clostridiaceae bacterium | reverse complement strand
TCCCTTAAGGGATATTTCCTTTGATTTTCTATTGGATGAGGCTATGGATAATGCATATTCGATAGGCAGAGAAGGTAATATGCTTGAAAGAATCAGAACCATTTTGCGTGTGAAATATCAAAATGTAAATATATCTGTCAAATCAGATTTTTCAAGACAGAGTTTGGCTGATGTTTTAAACGATATAAAAAAAGAGGTGGATATAAAGGAAAAAGACGCATCGGCTGCTTATATCAATGGAAATATGGTATTCTCCAAAGAGGTTATTGGACAAGAGCTTGATGTTGACAAAAGTATTGAATTGATAGAAAATAGAATACATGAAAGAAATTTTTCAGTAGTTGATTTATGTATTCAAAAAGTTTTCCCTAGAGTTATGTATGAGGATATTTGTGATATTGAAGAGGTTATAGGCTCTTTTTCGACGGCTTTCAATACCGGAAAAGCAGACAGAAGCTATAATATTAAGCTGGCATGCGAAAGAATCAACAATACTCTGTTGCTTACCGGTGATGTGTTTTCAATGGACAGGGCTCTTGGACCACGGTCATTTGATAATGGATACAGGGATGCTCCTGTTATTATAAAGGGCCGTCTGGTGGAGGGAGTAGGCGGGGGAGTCTGCCAGGTTACTACCACACTTTATGCAGCGGTACTGAAAGCAAAGATGGGCATTGTTGAAAGGACAGGTCACTCACAGGTGCTTGGATATGTTGAGCCCGGTCAGGACGCAACCATTGCAGAGGGTTATATAGATTTTAAGTTCAAAAACAATTTGGAGTATGCTGTATTGGTAAATGCTCAGGTTGTTGGGAATAAAGTAGTTGTAAGGCTGCTTGGCAAAAAAGGTACAGAAAATTTCGATATAAGACTTAAGTCTGTTATTCTTGAAGAAATATCTCCGGGTGAGGATGAAATAATCTTAGATAAATCCTTAAGTCCTGGAGACAGAGCAGTAGTAAGAGCTTCTTCTAAAGGCTTGAGAGTTGCTGTGTACAGGGAAACGGTTGATAAAAGCGGAAGAATTGTGGATAGAGAGAAAATATCAGAAGATTTATACAGGCCGGTCAAAGGCGTTGTAAAAGTAAATTATGTTAATGATTATATATATTGAGTATAAGTTTATTCCGGGGGGATTTATGAAAGTTGGAAAATTACCTAACAGTTTACTTAAGGAAATAATAATAGATAAACTAAGAAAAGAAAGAAAAGAAGTACTTGTAAGGCCTGGGATAGGTGAGGATTGCGGTGTAGTGGATTTTGACAAGAATGTTTGTGTAATATCCTCTGATCCTATAACCGGGGCAGTCAATGAGGTCGGAAGACTGGCTGTTCATGTTTCCTGCAATGATATAGCATCTTGTGGCGCTGAACCGGTAGGACTGGTTTTAACTGTTTTAGTTCCTCCTAAAGCTGAAAAAGAGGATTTAAAAATAGTTATGGATCAGGTTAATGAAACTGCAGCATCATTAAATGTCGATATAATAGGTGGGCATACTGAAGTGACTGATGCAGTAAATCGTTTTGTAATAGTGAGCACGGTGCTTGGAAAAGTCTTGAGGGATAAGCTTGTTACAACGAAGGGAGCAAAACCCGGTGATGATATTGTTATCACTAAGTCTGCAGGATTGGAAGGAACTGCCATAATAGCTCATGATAAGGAAAATGAACTGGCAGATAAAATTGGATATGATACTGTA
>JAAZCB010000671.1 GCA_012513545.1 Clostridiaceae bacterium | reverse complement strand
TCATGCTGTATGGAAGTCATTAGGGCTATCAGAAGAAAGGAGCATTGTATGAACAGTTATTTTCGATTACCGGGTTTTCCCCCTCCTGAAAAGCAGGGTATCGTAAAGTTTTATATACTGAAAAATCTCTCTTATTCCTCAAGAATGGCAGCATATATGTTACTTCTGGTAATTGGTTTTTTCTTTCAGGTATATTTCCTGTCCATATCTCCGGGTATCTTCTTTCTATTGTTTGCTACCCTTCTTAATCTTGTAAAAGGTTACGACAGCCGGGCTAGGCTTAATAGTTTTAGCACCGACCATAATTGGACTGAGGTTAAAATAGAACAGATTTATGAGATAGAAAAGCTTGATGACAAAATGACAAAATGGGACAAGGACATGCTTGATATCACTAATTCGTTAGGTGTGGCTATTTTTTTACTAATTCTTGCAGGTTTGTTTTTTGGCTCAATATTCCTGGCAATCTTTACAAGCTCTTCCGTTGCAAAAATTCTTGCTGTTGATGTGGCTATTCTTGTGTTACCTCTTTGGTTTAACGGGACACGGCGTATTCTTAAACAAAATAACCTGCGTATTAAAGTAGATATTGTAGCAAAAATGTACCAATTCTTTACTGCTATTAAGAAAGAAGGAGAAAATTTCAAGCCTTCAATTATGCTTGCAAGAGACAACACGGGAAAAAGTATACCTAAAGACATTAGATTTGCTATTACTTTTGATAATATGCCTGATGGTTTTTACGGTGTTCAGGCTCAAATCAACCTTAATATGGTACAGGGTACAAGCTATCCTTATTTTTATTGCGTTATTCCTGCAAAGCTAGGTTTTGGTCTGGAGCAGTTTGTCTATAAAATCGCTAAAACAAAAAATGTCACAATTGAATGTCAAAAGAGCAATGATACAGAGGTACTTGTTATAAGGCAGTTTACAACAAATACTTCCGGTTATCATACAAAAATTAACGATTGCAAAAATATTCTTGAAATAACTCTTAAAGGCTTGAGAACAATTCTTGGTTCTTAAGATTATTTATCGCAATATGCACAATCCCCGCTGAACATTTCATAATGTACTCAATATGCAATAAAGGAGCAGAAATAAACACTCTGCTCCTTTAAATATGAATCAATTTATCACTTATGCGGTAACAATCTTGTTTGCTGCCTGCAAACCAAGTTTTTCAACAGCCTGCTCGCGCATCTTGTATTTCATAATCTTTCCGGCTGCATTCATCGGGAATTCAGTGACAAAATCAATATAGCGCGGTGTCTTGTGCTTTGCCATATGCGAACGGATATAATCCTTAAGCTCGTCAGCAGTAAGCTCTGCACCCTCCTTCAATATTACACACGCTATAATCTCCTCGCCGTATTGTTTGTCAGGAACGCCTATAACCTGAACATCCTTAACCTTCGGATGTGTATATATAAAGTCCTCGATTTCTTTGGGATAAATGTTTTCACCACCACGTATAATCATATCTTTTATACGTCCTGTGATTTTGTAGTATCCATTTTCGTCACGTCTAGCAAGGTCACCGGTATGCAGCCATCCCTCTTCATCAATAGCTGCTGCAGTTGCCTCAGGCATTTTGTAATAGCCTTTCATTATGTTGTAACCACGAGCAACAAACTCCCCATCAACATTGTCAGGTAAATCCTTCCCTGTTTCAGGGTCCACAATTTTGCACTCGACACCTGGCAGTGCACGACCAACAGTATTAACCCTGAGTTCAACAGAGTCATCCACACGACTCTGCGTACAACCTGGTGAAGACTCGGTCTGTCCAAACACTATTGTAATTTCCTTCATATTCATCTTCTCCACCACATCCTGCATAACTTTTACAGGACAGGGACTACCCGCCATGATTCCTGTTCTCATATAGGAAAAATCAGTCTTTGCAAAGTCCTCATGCTCCAGCATTGCAATAAACATGGTTGGAACGCCATGGAAGCATGTGATCTTCTCCTTATTGATACACTCAAGCGACAATTTGGGAGAAAAATACGGCATCGGAGACATGGTAACACCGTGCGTCATTGATGCTGTCATAGCCAGCACCATACCAAAGCAGTGGAACATGGGAACATGAATCATCATACGGTCAGCAGTTGAAAGGTCCATACAGTCTCCAATGTTTTTGCCGTTATTAACAACATTGTAGTGGGTTAGCATAACACCCTTTGGGAAGCCTGTAGTTCCCGAAGTATACTGCATGTTACATACGTCATGCCTGTTAATTGCATTCGCACGGCGGTAAACCTCTTCGATTGGAACTGCTTTGGACATATCCATTGCCTCATCCCATGTAATGCAACCTTTCTGCTTTGAATCTACGGTTATAATGTTGCGAAGGAAAGGCAGCCTCTTAATATATAATGGTTTTCCTGCCTCAGAAGTTTCAAGTTCAGGACAAAGCTCCTTTATAATACCAACATAATCAGAGTCTTTATAGCCATCTATCATTACAAGCGTATGCGTGTCAGACTGACGAAGCAGATATTCAGCTTCATAAATCTTATATGCTGTATTTACCGTAACAAGCACTGCACCAATTTTTGTGGTTGCCCAAAAGGTAATATACCACTGTGGAACATTGGTAGCCCATATGGCAACATGATCTCCTGGCTTAACACCCATAGCAATAAGTGAACGCGCAAAGGTATCAACATCATCACGGAATTCAGAATAAGTCCTGGTATAATCCAGTGTGGTATATCTGAACGCATACTGGTCAGGAAATTCATCTGCCATACGGTCAAGAACCTGAGGAAATGTCAGATCAATTAAAGTATCCTTTTCCCATACAAACTTGCCGGTCCTGGCGTTATTTTCAAATAACCTGCCCTTTATGTCACTCTTTTGAGTATACTTTAACATATAATTTGCAAAATTCGGAAAGACAACGCCAGCATCATCAAGATCAGCCGCCCAGCGTTTTACCCATTCGAGGGAAACATAGCCTTCATAATTAATAGAACGCAGTGCCCTCATCATATCATCAATCGGTAAATCCCCTTCACCCATCATGCGGTAACGGGTTACACCGTTCTCAACTATAGAATCCTTAATATGCACGTATTTTATATATGCTCCGAGATTCTGTACAGTCTTCCCGGGTTTTTCACCTGCATACCTGAAGGGATGATGCATATCCCACAAAGCTGCAACTGCATCACTTGCAACCTCATCGAGCAATTTACAGAGACGTGAAGTGTCAGCATAGACTCCATTAGTTTCCACAAGCAATGTTACGCGATTTTCTTCAGCAATTGGAACAAGGCGTAAAAGTGCTGATAAAACAACCTTGTCATCAACCTCACCATTTGGCTGAGGTTCAGCGTCAGCAAGAATACGGACATAGGGTGTGCCGAGCTTTGCTGCAAGCTTGATGTACTCAATAATCTCCTGGTGATTTTTTTCAGCATCTTCGGCATATTTAAGGCAGCATCCGGAAGAAAGACAAGATATCTGAAGTCTTAACTCGGAAAGCTTTTTTAATGTCAGCGGAAGCTGAGATTCGGTAAAAGGTTGAGCCTGGACCGCAAATATCTCATCGCCGAGTCCACGTATTTCGATGCCGTCATATGCTAGATCCTTAGCCATTGAATAAATGTCATTCCAGCTGAAGTCGGGACAACCGAGGGTTGAAAACGCTAGTTTCATATTAATTCCTCCTGTATTATAGGGTCAGTTTTTTATCTGGCCTGTCAACCATTCATAAATATGGTATAAAAAAAGCTTTCATCCCTTAAGCATTTTTGCTAGAAACGAAAGCATTTACTTCCGTGGTACCATTCTTCTTGGTATATTAACATACCCATTTTGCGGCATATAAGTCAAAATGACAAATGCCTCTCAAAAAAAACGGTCAGAATCTGGTTCAACCTACTTGCAAAAATCATAGCTATGCTAGGGTTTTTACTGCTTTTGGCGAACTGCTAAAGGACAAGTCAATAAACTTTCAGGCACACTGTTTTCCAGCATCCAACAGCACTCTGTAACATCGTATTGAAGTGTTCTTCCCCATAATCGCAATTAATTATTTTTGTAGATATGCTATCAAATTCTTTATTATTTGTCAATCATGTTTTTCATCCGGTTATTATGACATATTATATAATTCTTTTTGTGTCTAAATTACCCGATATGTTTGGACAATATTTCAGGTACTTTTATATTTCACGAATAAGGCTCAAAATTAACTCTCTCCAGGAAATTTATCAATAATTTTTAATAAGTATCTTTTCATAATTGCATAGTCAGTTGAATTTATCGCTCCATCCTTATTTAAATCAGCATTTGACAAAGCCGTTCCTGTAAGTGTAGTTGTTCCGAGAATATGTCTTCTTAACAATGCATAGTCTGTAGAATTTATATTTCCGTCAAGATTAACATCTCCTAGCTTTCCGCCGGGTTGAGATGTAGCCTTGTAACGGCTGAAGAAGTTAAATACGTCTGGTAAAACTAGTGCTACCATTCCCCCATGGTCTGCATTTACTTCCTTATATTCTGATTTGAAGCCATTATCAGTCAGCCATTTGCTTAATTGTCTGCTTGAATCTAATGATGGGGCTTGTGTCCCTTCCGTTACAAGGATTTGTATATCCCGTACATTTTCCCATAAGTAGCCTGTCTCCTGCACAAATGGTCCAGACATAGGTGCCAGGGCTTTCCAGTATTCTGAATACTTACCGCCAATATACCATGTACCGCCACTTCCCATAGAATGCCCTGTAAGGAACATTGATGATGTGTCAATAGGATATTCATTTAAGACTATTTCCAAAACGTTGATTACATCCTTTTCACTGAGCTGATTGGTTAGTTCGCTTTCTGCGGTTACTTGAGCCATGAGTTTCGCGGCTTCATTCGGTTGTCCGAATGGAGCAGACAACCTCAAAAAGTTTCCGTATGCCCCAGTATGACCTGACGGTGAGACCAAAAGAAATCCATACTCCTGGGCAAGTTTCAACATTTGTCCGTTGTTCTGGTCCAGATATGAGCTTTCGTCATTTCCTGCACCATGCAGGAACATTACCAAGGGCAGCTTTGAATTGCCATCCCAGGTAGTCGGGACATAAAGACGGTAGCGTACGTTTGTTTTAGCATCCGGAAAGTAATATGTCCTATGCTGATCACCCTTTGCACGCCACTGTGCAGAATCTGGGTTTGAAATGGACCTGGCAAGGTTCTGTGCCGAAACGATCTGAGTTTTGGCTTCAAGTGTTGTTCCAAAAGAAATTGGACGTTCAGTTGCAGCTGGTACAGGTACTGCGTAAATTAGTATTGTTAATAGAAGTATCAGTTTAAAATTCAGTACTCTCTTCATAAATTATACCCCTCTCAATAAATAAGTAAATGACGGACAATAAAAAGCTCATTTCAATTTTACTCTTTACATAAGAATGTTTACTGGCAAGATATTCATTCTATATTTAAATCCTATACATTATTTTAATAAATGTCAATGTGTATAATTAAGCACTTCTTTAACCAGTTCACTGATTATTTGGCTTTTTTGCGCTGGATAAAAAAAGGGACTATCCGTATGCGGAAGCCCCCTTATAAAGGTCTTAATTTTACCAGATTGATTCATCAATAAACTTTGTCATTTCTTCAACACCATTATCATTAATTATAAATTCATGTGTCCTTACTGATTCTTCAACATCTCCGAAAGCCCAATGCTCACTGGTCATATCAGGGAAAGAATTATTAACCTTCGTCAATGGTCCTCTGTTCAATAAACGGTTAATCATAGCGACAGCTTCCTGTCTTGATATTTTCTTTTCAGGTTTGAAGGAACCATCTTCATAACCATTAACAATTTTATGCCTTACAACCTCTTCAATATTTCCCTGTGCCCAATGATTCTTAGTATCATTGAAGGATACTTCAAATGGCTTCTGATCTACTGTTCTGGATATTTTAAGATAATTTGCAATTACTGTTGCAAGTTCAGCTCTTGATATCGGTACATCAGGATCGAAATGTGTACTGTCAACACCTTTAAACAGCTCTACCTGAACAACTGCGTAAATATGTGCCTCTGCCCAGTGACCAGGCTTAACATCAACAAACTGATTCTTATTGGTAATAGTTAATTCTTTTAAATCCAATATTCTTGCAAAAATCACAGCAGTTTCTGCACGGGTTATGTTACGTAATCCCTTAAATGTCTTATCAGGATAACCGAGAATGTACCTCTTATGAACATGATTAAACCTGTTGGAGTAAATCATAATACCTAATTGGGAACTATCATCATATGTATTTACAAGTTCAGTATCCCTGCTAAATATTGTTGATACGAACTTTTTAATTATATCCGCCTGTTGAATTTCATTTGATTTAACCTTTAAATCAATCTGACCGGTTTTCTTAGCATCGAGATCACCAATTTCCCATATAATCCTATTTCCCGATTGCTTTCCTTCGGATAAGTCTATAACTTGCATATCTTCAGGCAGATCAAATTCAATATACACATTTTTTACTACTGAGTCTGTTTTATTTATGTATTTCATTGATAATACAAACTCTTTGTTTTCTTCAACTCTCATTTGGTCTGATGTCAAAGATATTGCAACATCTGCAGTAGTACCCGCTCCGCTTGGTATTTCTTCCTTATTTACTATAATAACTACTGAATCCGAAGAGGAAAGCTTACCGTCTGACACCGTCAGTTTTAATATATTTTTGCCAACAGGAAGATCAACAATCGGTTTTTCAGTTGTTCCTACCCTCTCTCCTTCCTCATCTTCCCAAATATATGTTAGTTCATCACCATCCGGATCTGAGGATTTGCTTCCATCCATGGTTACAGCTTCAGTTCCTCTAGCTGTCAAAACAACCTGATCCTCTCCTGCATTAGCCACTGGTGGCCTATTCTCCTGCTCTCTTACAGAATTGCCAGGATTAGAGCCTCCTGATGACTTTTTCTTTTCAACCGTTATTACTACTGTATCTGTTGAGGTTTCTGTTCCGTCAGATACCGTTAGTGTCAGGGTATTCTTCCCTACTGGCAGTTCCACTACTGGTTTCACTGTTGTACCTACTGTTGTTCCCGCTTCATTTGTCCATGTATAGGTTAATTCATCCCCGTCAGGATCTGTTGATTTGCTCCCGTCCAGGGTTACTTTTGCTGTTTTCTCGTCTGTTCTCTTGTTCTGGTCCTCTCCCGCATCTGCTACAGGTGCACCATTTCCTGTTACTGTTATTACTACTGTATCCGTTGAGGTTTTTGTTCCGTCAGATACCGTCAGTGTCAGGGTATTCTTCCCTACTGGCAGTTCTACATCTGGTTTCACTGTTGTACCTATTGTTGTTCCCTCTTCATTTGTCCATGTATAGGTTAATTCATCCCCGTCAGGATCTGTTGATTTACTTCCGTCAAGCGTCACAACTGCTGTTGATCCATCTGTTCTCTTGCTCTGATCTTCGCCTGCGTCAGCAATCGGTCTGTCATTTGTTTTCAATATTATATTTGTGAATATCTTCAGATTGGATTCAGTTAC
>JAAZCB010000670.1 GCA_012513545.1 Clostridiaceae bacterium | reverse complement strand
CTTTGTATTCTTCACTTTCGGACAGGGTAACCAGGTTGCATCTTAATGCAACATCTGTATCCGTCAGGTTAATACCCATACTTACAGCTTCAAGTGGAGAGCGCCCTGTGTAGAATTCTTTCGGATTATATCCCATGACTGATAGATTGGCGGCATCACTTCCAGGAGGTATACCATCAGGAATTGTTTTTACCATACCAACCTCTCCATTTTGTGCAAGAAAGTCTATATTAGGCTTATGGGCATATTGCAGAGGCGTTTTGTTATCCAATTGCTGCAAGGGATAATCCGCCATCCCATCGCCAAGAATCAACACATATTTCATACTATATCAGTTCCTTTACAAATTAGTTTGTTTTAACTATTACATTATAGCAAACTTTATTATAGATGCAAACGATTGCATAATATGGAGCATTAATTTATAATGTATATGTTGAATTTATATCATAGATGGATTAGTATAATAAGGGAAAGCAGTTGATTATAGTGGTTGAAGATTATATAGTAGTTGATGGACATATCCATACCTTCTCCTCTGATGAGGTTTCAAAAAAGATTATAACTTCTTTTAACCTGATGTATGATATCAGGTTTGACAATCCTGGCAATGGAACAATAGATGATGTGATTATGAATATGAGTCTTGAAGGAATAGACTACAGCGTTATGGCAAACTTTGCTCCTGCTAAAATAATACACAGCAACAACAAATGGGCATTGGGTGTTACAAGAGAGCATGACAAGCTCATTACACTGGTGAGCTTTCACCCTGAAATGGAAGGCTGTATGGTAAGTTTGCTGGAGGAATATATAAGGGAGGGTGCCAGAGGAATCAAGTTCCATCCAATGGCTCAGGGCTTCTATCCGAATGATAAAAAGCTTGCTAATTTGTATGAGTTTTGCAATGATATTTCATTTCCAATTGTTTTTCATTGCGGAAGAGTATCAAATGCAAGGCTTAATGAATTCTCTGATCTTGACATGATTATACCGGTTATTGAAAAGTATGGTAATATCCCTTTTGTACTTACTCATATGGCGGATGGAAACGTCGAGGATGTTTTTAAGGTGTCTCAATACTACGGAAATGTATTTTTTGATACATCAATAGTAATTACCGGCTATGATCCTATTCGTAAATTTAATGAACCAAGCTGGCCTGATGACGATATTGTGGTACAGGTTGTTAACAGGATTGGTGCGGACAGAGTTGTTTTTGGTTCGGACTATCCATGGGGAAGCCCTGGACCTGATTTAAGAAGGATTATAGGATTAAACCTTAGTGAAAAGCAAAAAAAGCATATTCTTGGCGAAAACGCGTTAAAAATGTTTAAGATAAAAATATGAAGCAATAAATTTTTTCTTATTATGCTGCTATTAATTTAGTCCATCGGAAGTGTTGTCAGTTCTGCCTGCCATATTCCATGTCGGGGATGACTGTGGAATTCGCCTGAAAGACGTTACCCTGATTTTGTATTCAGGCCCTTTTCCCATACTTGCCAGTACTGCGGCAGTTAAAACAGCAATAAGATTTTCGTCCGTTATACCCGAAGACTCTGAAATGGTATTATCATTAGTCTGTCTTGATTCATCGGAAGTATTATTCCTGTTGGCAGAATTTTTAAGAAATATAAAAGTAACAATAAATACAGCGATAATTGCTATCAAAGCAAAAAACATTCCATTGGAAAAAAAATCACCGGTCCCCATATTTACAGTGCCTCCTTGTATGGAAATTATTCTTTTCTACTGTGATAAAGTTATCACAATGCGTTGATTTAGTCAACATATCAGAATTGTTAATTGCTATTGAAAATAGGTTTTAGTTTTATAGATTTCTTATAAACATAAAATTTGTATTCACATCCAAAAAAATTTGTTATAATAATATGCGTTATTATATAAATCACGTAATTTTTATATGTTTTATTTTTAGTTTAACGGGGGGATTATATAATGAAGGAAGGTAAGATATTTCTTGAAATCAGAGATTTGTTAAAGGTATTAGTTGACGAGAATGAAAAGTTAACAAACACTGTAAATGAATTAAAGGAAGAGCAAAAAAAGCTTCAGGAAGAAATAAGGATTCAGAATGTTGTATTAAACAGTCTTCCTGCTCGTAATGAGATATTGAATTAGAGGCAAGTGCCTTTTAAATAAGTATTAACAGATTAAACTTCTAAATAGACCTATAGATGGTTAATTTAACCATGTTAAATTCTCAGTATAAGTTCATTTCTACTTTGATATATTATGGCTTATATGGATTTCTTTATACTGATATTTTATGCAAACAAAAGCGTTTTGCTAAAAAAATATCAGCTTTTCTAAGCATAAACCAATTAATGGGTTTAAAATGTTTATATACCTTGAGACTAATATTTGATAAAATTAGTATAGCTTATAATCATTTATTCGTATTGGAGAGGTAGCTTATGAACAACAGGACAAAAGTAATGGTAATTGATGATGATGTAAATATTTGCGAGCTTATAAGGCTTTATATGGAAAAGGAAGGCTATGAGGTTATAACTGTATATAATGGAATAAAGGCGGTAGAAGAGTTTAAAAGTTTTACACCCAACATTGTTATTCTTGATATCATGCTCCCAGGAGTTGATGGCTGGCAGGTTTGCCGTGAAATGAGAAAAGTAAGCAATATCCCTATTATTATGCTCTCGGCAAAGGGTGAGACTTTTGACAAGGTGCTTGGACTGGAGCTTGGGGCAGATGATTACATGGTAAAACCCTTTGAGCCTAAGGAGCTTGTGGCAAGATTAAAGGCAGTATTAAGAAGATATGAGCACAAGGAAATAGATACTCAGGAAATAGTATATCCTAACCTGGTAATTAATAAGTCCAATTATATTCTTAAGGTAAACGGCAAAGACATGGAGATTCCGCCTAAAGAACTCGAATTGCTCTACTTTATTGCCTCTAATCCAAACAAGGTATTTACAAGAGAACAGCTTCTGGAGCAAGTTTGGGGGTTTGACTTTTATGGTGATTCAAGAACTGTTGATGTTCACATTAAAAGGCTTAGGGAGAAGATTGATATTGAAGGTCAGAATTGGCAGTTGAAAACGGTCTGGGGAGTCGGATACAAGTTTGAGGTGAAATAATGTTTGGAACATTGTTAGGTAAGAGTACCTTGTTTAGCAAGATTGTGACCATCTTTATAGTTATTTTACTTGTGAGTACTTCAATAACAGCAGGGATGCTCTACTTCTTTTTGTGGAATTTTCTTTCCAGAGAAAAGGAGCATACCCTTAATGAAGCCAGCCAATACATTAACAGGGGACTGGAAACTTATGTAAGAAATTCTGACAACATTATTATAAGGGAAATATTAGAAGGCAATCTGACGTCATATATAAACTTTCTCAGTACAAATACAAATTCAGTTATATGGGTCGTTTTACCGGATGGTGAGATATGGCTTAAGGCAGACGCAAATGGCAGTATGTCCAGAACAGAATCCAGAAAGCTCGATAATGGCTTAGGAAATGGCAAATTAAAAGATGACAAACAGTTCAAGGATGTAATGAGCGGGCAAAAGGAGTATATAAAAGAGATAGGAAATTTTTACGGTTTGTTTGAAGAAAGCTACTGGCTTACTATTCAAAGGCCGTTTGTATACAAGGGAGAGGTCTTGGGGGCTGTATACCTTCATACCAGGATTCCTGAAATCAGCAGGGCTATAAATAATATATTCAGATTTTTCTTTCTGTCTGTAGCTGCGGCAATTGTTGTATCAATAGCATTGGTTTATGTATTTTCATTGAGGCTTTCGAAACCGCTTAAAGAAATAAATAATGCTGCAAAGCGGAT
The DNA here is from genome assembly GCA_012513545.1 of Clostridiaceae bacterium. Next base: position 5,660 of record JAAZCB010000670.1, on the reverse strand, counting down.
CGCAGACGGAGAATTTGATAAACGTCTGGACATTCGCTCTGAAGATGAAATAGGTGAGCTTGCCACAAGCTTTAACAATATGGCAAGTGCGCTTCAGAATCTTGAAGAAATGAGGAAGGGATTTATTGCTAATGTTTCACATGAACTCAGGACACCAATGACGTCAATACATGGTTTTATTGAGGGTATACTGGACGGTACAATTCCTGAAAAAAGGCAGAAGGAATATCTTACAATAGTCAGGGACGAGACAAAGAGACTTAACAGGCTTACAACAGATTTACTTGATCTGGCTAAAATGGAATCAGGGGAAATAAGGTTAAGACCCATTAATTTCAATATTAATGAGTTGATACGCAGGTGTATAATAAAACTTGAGAATCTGATCATACAAAAGGATATCCATATTGAGGCTAATTTTGAAGAAGACGAAATATATGTTAATGGTGATGTGGATTCAATAGAAAGAGTAATAATAAACCTTGTCCATAATGCAGTCAAGTTTGTAAGGCAAAATGGAAGAATAATTCTTGGTACTTCAACATACAGGAATAAGGTTCTCGTTTTTGTTGAAGATAACGGAATAGGAATAGACAACAGTGAAATTAACATGGTCTGGGACAGGTTTTACAAGTCGGATAAGTCAAGAAGTGCTGATAAAACCGGTACCGGTCTGGGACTTGCAATTGTTAAAAACATAATTAATGAACACAAGCAGGAGATATGGGTTACAAGTGAAGTTGGCGTGGGGACAAAGTTTTCTTTCACATTGAGCAGAGCTCATGATAATATTGACAGAATATAGGGTACATACTAATATAGTTGCTACCTGCTATTATTAATATTAACAATTAACAGTTTATTCATAACTTTTTAAAATTCATTATTTATAATAAAATTAACGAAAGAAAAATAAGCTTTGAAAGGAGTTTTGATTATGGATAATTATAACAACAATAATTACAATGATGACTTTAATAATTTTGAGAGAGTTAATAATGTTGAAACTGATAGTGGCAATGGTGTTATTAAATACGAAAACAGAGGAAATGATTTGAAGTCTTCCTCATTTTATACGGAAAGCTACACCAAGCCAAAGAAAAAAACTAATGGTATTTTGGCACAACTTGTGCTTGTAGCTTTAATGAGTTCAATATTAGGTGGCGCGGTTACGGGAGCATTCTTTCAGTTTGCTGCTCCTGCACTCCAGCCTTCCGTAAGGTCATACTTTGGACTTGGCAATACTGAACTGGGTAATACTGGTAATTTGGTTGGTACAGGTGTTGATGCAAGCGCTTATAAGAAGGTTGTTATCGAGAATGCTTCATCACCGGTTGTGGCAATAGCAGAAAAGGTTGGTCCGGCTGTTGTCGGAATAAGTGTCAATTCAAGAGCATCGGATGACTTTTTCTTTTTTACTCCAAGGAACGTACCGTCTTCAGGATCAGGTATCATAATAAAAAGTGACGGTTATATAATGACCAATAACCACGTTGTTGAAAGTGCTTTGGTTGGAAATACAAACGAAATAAGCCAGGGATCAAAGATTGAGATTATTCTGCCAAACAACAAGGATAAAACTTACCCGGCAAAGGTTATTGGAAGAGACTCAAGGACGGATCTGGCAGTACTTAAAATTGATGCACAAGACCTGCCTACTGTTGAGTTCGGAAATTCGGATAACGTTAAGGTGGGAGAACTGGCAGTTGCCATTGGAAACCCTGGTGGATTAGAATATATGGGTTCTGTAACTGTTGGTGTAATAAGCGGGCTTAACAGGACAATACCTATTGCCGATGGAAAAGAACTAAAGCTGATTCAAACTGATGCTTCAATTAACCCGGGTAATAGTGGCGGAGCACTTGTGAATGCGGAAGGTAAGCTTATTGGCGTTAATGCTGCCAAAATTGGTGGTGAAGGCTATGAAGGTTTGGGTTTTGCCATACCGGTCAATAAAGCAAAGGAAATAACAGATAGTCTCATTGAGTTCCAATATGTTAAGGGAAGACCTTTCCTCGGTATTACAGCAGAATCGAGATTCAATGAGCAAATGGCAAAACAATACAAAGTACCTATGGGAGTTCATGTGTCTGAAGTTCATCCTTTCAGCGGAGCTTATAAGGCAGGAGTGAAGCCACAGGATATAATCACAAAGATTGACGGAATAACAGTAACATCGCTTGATAAGCTAAATGAAGTAAAAAATACACATAAACCAGGGGATATAGTAAAAATTGAGGTATACAGAGATGGAGAAACCTTAACCCTCCAAGTGGAACTTGGTGAAGAAAAATAATAAAGAGTATTTGAAAAGCAACCGTAAAGGTTGCTTTTTTTTGAAGGGTTTTTGCAATTGTATGTAGAATATATACTTGAAGAGTTATTGTATACCAACTGTTAATTTAGCATATCAGTAGAAAATGTTTATTCAACTGCATAAAATGGGTATAAATATATTTAAGTGAGGTATAATCCGGATTTACTTTTTTGATTAGTCTGAGTTATGCGATAAGTGGCATACTATATGGTTTATGTTTTGCATCTTTAACAAGCGCATTAACCATAAATTATATAGTTGAGTTTTGCTTATTAGCACCGGATTGCATTTACCATATAAAACTATTGAAAATCAGCTTTTATTATGTTAATTTATTTTCGACTGGCTGAAAAAATGACAAAATGGTGGAGGTAAAAAATGAGAGAAAATGATGGTTTAAAGGTGTTATACGTTTCTGTTGAAGTTTCTCCATTTGCAAAAACGGGAGGATTGGCGGACGTTGCAGGGTCTTTGCCCAAGTCTTTGGTTTCACTGGGGTACGATGTTAGAATTGCAATGCCCAGATATCAGCAGATAAAAACAGATATGAGCTACCTGACTGATTTTTCTGTAAATATTAATGACAGGCAGGCAACTTGCATTGTTAGGGAAGGTAAAATAGAATTCAGACATAATAATATAGAGAAATGCGTGCCTGTGTATTTTATTGATAACTATCATTATTTTGACCGGGAAGGAATATATTGTTATTTTGACGATGCGGACAGATTTGCATTTTTCTGCAGAGCTGTATTGGATATGCTTCCTAAAATTGATTTCAAGCCTGATATAATTCACTGCAACGACTGGCATACAGGACCTGTTTGCATGTTGTTAGGTGAGAAATATAAGTCTTACCCGTTTTATGAGAATATAAAAACACTTTTTACTATCCATAATCTCGAGTATCAGGGGAATTTCTCCAAAGGCGTATTGAATCTTTTTGGTGTAGGAGAAGAAGTATTTATACCCGAAAAAGTTGAATTCTACAGTATGTTCAGCTTTATGAAGGCTGGTTTGGTATACACAGACATAATTAACACTGTTAGTGAAACCTATGCAAAAGAAATTCAGACTGAAAAATATGGTGAAAAGCTCGAAGGCTTGTTGAAGAATAGGTCAAAAGACCTTTACGGTATTGTTAACGGGATAGATTATGATGTCTTTAATCCTGAAAAAGATCCTAGAATATCTAAAAATTATAGTGTTGAAACCATTAAGTTTAAGAAGGATAATAAATTTGCTCTTCAAAAAGAGATGGGACTGCCGAAGAGGGATGTACCTGTTATTGGTTTAATATCAAGACTTACAGGACAAAAAGGTCTTAATCTCATTATGGATGAAATAGATAAAATTATGAAAAATGACCTCCAATTTGTTTTGTTGGGAGCAGGAGACGAGTATTATGAAACAGGATTCAAAAAAATAAGGGAAAAGTACCCTGATAAAATGGGTGTTTATATTGGGTTTAATGCACCGCTTGCACAGAGAATCTACGCAGCGAGTGACCTGTTCCTGATGCCTTCACGATTTGAACCGTGTGGATTGGGGCAGTTGTTCAGTTTGAGATATGGAACCATTCCTATTGTAAGGTCAACCGGAGGACTTGCGGAAACGGTTTTTGATGTTGAACTGGATAAGGAAAAAGGCAATGGCTTTTGTTACAAGGACTTTACATCGAAGGATATGCTTAAGACTATTAACAGGGCCTTGAAATTTTATAATGAGAAACCGGGTGAATGGGATAAGATTGTTAAAAGAGCAATGAGTACTGATTATTCATGGGATAAGTCTGCTGGGAAATACTCAGAGTTATATAAAAAGCTGACCAGGAAAAAATAACAAGCCTATTATGACAAATAATTAAGAAGTCCAGGACATCTGGACTTTTTTGCTAGTAAAATGTGTTTGAATTTTGTCTATAAGGATGTTTTTGATTTCTATGTCATTTTATATGAGATTTTATAACAATTATATAGGCATAACAGGAGCTAATCTGTTATAATTATTAGGAGGACATAAATGAACAATAAAAACAGGGTTATCGAAATAATTAAGATTTTCGATGAAATATACAAAACTGCCGATTGCACACTAGACTATAAGAATGCGCTGCAGCTTCTTGTTTCAACTCAATTGTCAGCCCAATGCACTGATGCCAGGGTTAATGTCGTTAGCAAAGAACTCTTTATGAAATATAAGAGTGTTTATGATTTTGCAAATTCAGATTTAAAAGAGCTTGAGCAGGATATCAAATCCACAGGTTTTTATCATAATAAGGCAAAAAATATTAAGGAAACAAGTAGGTTATTAATTGAGAATTTTGATGGAATTGTTCCGGACAATCTTGAGGATTTACTCACTTTGCCAGGTGTAGGAAGAAAGACGGCAAACCTTGTTCTTGCAGAGATATATGGCATTCCGGGTATAGTAGTGGATACCCACGCAAAAAGGCTCAGTAACAGGATAGGGCTTAGTAATTCCTCCGATCCGGTTAAAATAGAGTTTGATTTGATGAAAATTGTTCCTGAGGAAAACTGGTCCAGGTTTTGTCACCAGCTTGTATACCACGGAAGAGCAGTTTGTAATGCGAGAAAGCCTGATTGTAATAACTGTAGAATAAAGGACTATTGTGATTATGGAAAAGAGCATCTGAAATAGAACGGATCTTTTGTAATGTGTGGCGTCAATAAGTACAAGCCTGTAATTATTCTTTCCAGAGAAGGAAGTGAATTCATGAAAAGAGTAGAAAAGTACGAATTGATGTATACAAAATTCTCCTGGTTTTTTATAATAGCTAGTATCCATGTAATAGTAATAGAATTAATGTATACGCAGTCGCCGACGGATGCTTATTTTAGTCCTGCTTTCAGGCTTGTATTGCTACTTGTTGCTGCAGTTATAAATTTTGTAAAGTATCTTATAGTAAAGCGTAATTTGTTTTCTGACAGAAAAAGCTATTATATACTCAGAATATTCGAGATGTTGGTTATAAATTTTTTTATTGTAGTGTTTGGATTGGGAGAATGGGCATATATTGTACACATTTTTCTTATATTAATCACATGCGTAGGCGTTGGCAGGAAGCCTGCATTGATTCTTACAGCATATGCATATGCTACTAATGCAGTTATAGCTATATTGTTTTATACTATTTCAAACGGTAGGGATTTATTATTTGGATATTTATTATCCCACAGTTTTCTTGATATAACGTTAGCTTTTGCAACTATGATGCTCTTTGCTTTGTTGTGTGGAAAAATATATGATGCAATTGATGCGAATGAGATTCAAAATACCAGATTATTTGCAGAATTGGCAAACAAATATGACCAGTTGACAG
>JAAZCB010000066.1 GCA_012513545.1 Clostridiaceae bacterium | reverse complement strand
GGTATCAATAGATTCAAAACCTACCACGTGACCTATGCATCCACTCTTAACCATAAGCTCCATAAGCTCTTTATCACAAGTCATATCAATACTCGCCTGACTGACCCAATGCAGCTTTAGAGGTATCAGTTCTCTAAAGAGCTTCTTTGCTATTTCGGTATTTGCTGCAATATTATCATCTACAAAGAACAAAAATTTCCGTTCCTGAGCTTCAATCTCTTTAATTACTTCTTTAATGTCTCTAAACGTATGTGTCTTGTTAAAGTATACACTTGTAGCGCAAAAAGAGCAGTCAAAACGGCAGCCTCTGCTGAATTGAAGCAGCGTCAAAGGAAGGTAACCTTTCCCTTTAAAAATATCCCTCCTGGTTATAATCCCCGACTGCGGTTTGCAGGTACCCGCACTGTATACAGGCTTTAGCCTGCCATGTCTTGCATCTTCAATCACTTCCTTCCATAAGTATTCCCCATCTCCTATATATATGGAATCGGCATGCAGGGAAGCCTCCTCTGGAATCAATTTAACATGCATTCCTCCAATTATTACCCGAACTCCGCGCTTTCTGTATTCTTCACAGATCTCATAGGCTCTTCTTGCTGTATATGTTTCTACTGTAATGGCTACAAGGTCAGTCTTTTCATCATATGGAATCTGTTCCATTCTGTCATCATACATTACAACCTCTACATCAGACGGAGTTAACGCTGCCAGGACCCCAAGCTGAAGCGGCTCCATCCTTGCTTCATCAACATACAGGCTATGCTCCATTCTTCCGATATTAGGCTTAATTAATGTCAATTTCATAAAATAACCTCCGGATACATTTTGACACTTTATTCCCTTCCCAATCGCAATCCCTGCTTTTTCCTAATCTCCCGCCTTGAAACCAGATTGGCAAGAGTATATATTCCCAGATTTCCAGGATTTGCACAATTTGCTTTAAAATCCAAAGCTCTCATTAGCATTGAAGAATACTTATTAAAATCCATGCGTGCATTTTTACAGCCTTCTGTAAGCTCCTCCGCCGTCATACCATGCGGTTTGAACATTGCATCTCCGTATCTGAAGCCAGGATCTATCCACCAACGGTCATAAAGAAGTTTTCCTTCTTTATTGAGTCTGGAGTACAAACGCGTTCCCGGCATAGGCATAAGCGGGTTGAAATTTGCAAGCAGAAGCTTGTTTTCCAATGCAAATTCCAGGCTGATTTTAAAAGAATCCTTTGTATCGTAATCATAACCGAAAACAAAGGTTCCGTATATCATAATCCCCTTGTCCTTTATTTTCTTAATCGCCATTGCGTATTCATGGTTCTTCATATTTACACGTTTGCCCATTTGCTCAAGGTTTTTCGCCTCAAGAGACTCAAACCCTATAAGTACACCCATACAACCGCTTTTGCGCATCAGTTCAAGAAGCTCCTGGTCATTTGCAATATCAATACTAACCTGGGTTGACCACCGCACCTTCAGTGAAATCAAGGCTTTTAAAAACTGCTTTGTCTTCTCCCTGTCTATATAAAAGTTGTCGTCTACAATGAATAAATACTTTTGACCAAGCTCTTCAATTTCAGTTGCAACTTCTTTTATAGGCCTTTGCCGCAGATTGTTACCATAGAATGCATTGATGGAGCAGAAATCACACGAAAATTTACAGCCTCTTCCATATTGCACAGGGTAAATCATAGTGTACTTCTTATTCCTGAAGAGAGTCCTTTTATAGTTAATACCCCCAAGCTCATTGGAATTATCATTCCTATAGACCTTTTTACAACTTCCTTTCTTATACTCGGCTACTACTTGTCTCCATATTCCTTCTGCTTCACCGATAATAACAGTATCAGCGTATTCCAATGCTTCATCGGGTAAAAAAGTCGGGTGGTATCCCCCCATGATAACATATACTCCTCTTTTCCTGTATTCTGATGCAATTGAATACGCTCGTCTTGCAGTGAAGGTTTCCACTGAAATTGCCAGTATATCCGTCTCGAGGTCTAAAGGCACCTCTTCAATCCTGTCATCATATAATTCAGTTTCAATACCTTCAGGTGTCAGTCCGTCCAACACAGCTATTGCCAAAGGCTGCATTGCATCTGATGATTTATATTCACCCAAATTTGGTCTTATAAAAGTAATCTTCATTTCTGTCTCCCATCATACTATCAACACTTACATACTGATGTCTTTATAAGGTGCTACCCCCGAATAACCGTTATTCTTATATGAAAATAACACGAAAACAGCAGTCGGTACCGTCAAAGCAAGTATATTAAATAAAATAACCGAAGGTAATACCAGTTCCGGGCGCATTGCTTCAAAAAAAGCAAATTGTCCAATTCTTATCCCGATACCGTAAATCAGTCCAAAAGCTCCAAAATACACTGGAGCATAATCCATTGCAATAGCTTCCGGCCCTTTCCCCTCATAATACTGTTTATTATAGACCGTCATAAAGCCCGACTTGATTGCAAATATGTCGTAGAGCCAGTTCCAGAAAGCTAATACCGAAGCCATTATAAACCCTGACCGCAGAACCTCGAAAACACCAAACTCTCCCGGTATACGGTCAACACACAAAAAGGCAATCAGGCTTGTTGCCGTTCCGAACACAAAACCATGCTGCGGTCTGAATTTCCCCAGTCTGAACCTTGTGTTAAACTCCCACAGTTTTGTAACATTAGTACCAAGTGCCGGTATGACATATGAAGTAATAATGGGCATCGACAATACATACAGTACAAACCTGTGATTATCTCCAAAGCTTTTGAGCCATATATAATAGACTATCGGGAAAAGTACCAATGGTGTCACATATTGATAAATACTAAAAAATTTCCTCACTTTTATTTCACCCTCATCCTGTAGTTAGTGCAGGCAAAATTGCAAATATGCTGTTTTTTTTCCACAGCCTGCCTTTTCTGCCCTTCAGAGCCTCAATCACCTGTATTTCGCTCTCTATGGAGTACAACTGCAAAATTTCTTTTTATCCTTGTGACATATCCTTTGGATTGCATTTCTTCCCGATAATGCTGCAAAAGGAATTCCTCCGCTTATTTCCACCCAATGCCCTGCCATATGGAAATTTGCAAGACCTTTTAGTGAATGCTCAAAACTTGTGTCTACCGTTTTATCGTTGACATACCAGCCTTCTGCCGAACCTTTCCTGTTTCCTGAAAACCTTTCAAAGGTTTTAGGTGTTGCAATGTCATATGCTTCTATTTTTTTATCAATTCCAGGAAACCGCTTGCACAATTCAGTCAGTATTCTGTCTTTTATTATTTCCTTTTCACACACGTAGGTCTTATAATCACTGTATAGATTATTCCAATAGTCATATTCACAAGCAAAGGTCACAACCAGAGATGTTTTTCCAGGTGGTGCAAAAGAGGCATCAAAGCAGTAATGCCTTATCCTGATGTCCTTTATTTTCTGGTTGCCTGCAATAAGAGGTTCTTCAAGCTTATGCACTATGAACCTCGGCTCCTCGGATAAATCCTGTGAAATACCGAAAGATACCTGCATGTAACTGTGAAATATGGGCAGAGTCTTGTACTGTCTTTCAAGCTTTTTGGATATATATTTTCCGTCCAACATTTTAAAAATAGTGTTATATCCGTCAGCAGCCGAAATAATAATATCCGCATTATGTTCCTGTCCATCGGCAAGTCTTACTCCAACAGCCTTGTTGTCCTTCACCAATATAGTTTCAACCTTTGTATTGTAACTTATATTCCCACCCAATTTCAAATATCTTCTCTCCACCGCACTTGCCACCCCTATAGAACCTCCCGACGGGTAGTTTGCATTCCCTGTGTGCATATTCCCGAAAATCATCAATATGTAAAGGGCAGGGTATCTAGGAAGAAAACTCATAAGCCCTACTATTGCCTCTCTTAAAAACTGGCTTTTAAATAATGTGACAAACTTTTCAACTGGCATATTCTTATACTTGAGGATTATATCCAGAAAAGGAAGGTTCTGACCTAAAAACTTTCCGGCATCGAGGAGGTTAAAAAGCTCCGAAGGCTTTTCCATATATACATTAAAGCGTGATATCCTCTTAGCTTCCCTGCTCATCCTATCAATGACGTCCTTATCCTCAGGTGCATATTTCTTCATTTCTTCCGTCAACTTGTCCAGGTTTGCAAAAACTCTGAACCTTCTACCATCAGGCCATTCCAGCCTGATAAACTCATCATGGCCTATAAACTTGCAGCCCGTTGCCACTCCAAGCTCATTCCACAAAGTATTCAGGCTATTATGAGGGCTTGTGCCAAAAAGCCAGTAAATACAGGACTCAAAAAGGTAGTCTCCTCTTTTCCAGGAAGTACAAAGCCCTCCCGGACCTCCATTCGCCTCAAAAATATATGTCTCATAGCCGTTCATCTGCCCATAGCAGCCTGCTGAAAGTCCTGCAGCACCTGCTCCGATAATAATTATCTTCTTTTTCATTTTCCACACCTTTTAAGGGAGTATCAACCCTAATTGCATATTTTTTTATCAGCAGGGGAAAATTACTTTTCCTTAATATAACCGTACAGCTTATATATTGTATTTAAAATGACTTCAGTCGGTAAAAACCTGTCAACAAAATTTATCACTTTGTTTAAAACTCCGGGAATGTATACCCTACTCCTTTTTTCGAATTTTATCAATGTGTTCTTAACGACTTTTTCCGGCGACATCAAAACAGGCAAGTCGAAAAGTTTTTTCCTGATCCTGTCATACTGTTCTTTTGGTAAAAAATTCGTCTCTGTAGGACCGGGGCAAACCGCCATAATCCTGACCCCATACTTCTCAGCCTCCTTTGACACTGACAGGGTATAACTCAGTACAAAGGACTTTGTAGCAGCATACATGCCAAAATTCGGCATGGGGATGTAGGATGCCGTAGATGCCACGTTAATAATCCCCCCTGCCTTTCTGCCTATCATAATCATAGAAAACATCTTTGTCAGATAATACAGGGCATTTACGTTCAAATCAAGCATTTCCTGCTCTTTTTCACAGCTTATCTCTGTGACATCACCAATAACACCAAACCCGGCAGAATTTATGACAAGGTCACACTCTGAATACCTTTTAACTATTTCCCTGACCACCTCTTTTTTTGTCAGGTCTCCGGCATATATTTCCACATCACATCCATAATTCTTTATAATATGTTCACGTGCCAGCTTCAAGCCATGTTCATCAATTGAACATAGCACAAGCTGGTGTCCTTTAACCGCCAACTGATATGCAAATTCTCTTCCAAATCCCGATGAGGCTCCAAGTATAAGTGCTTTCATAATTTTCTCCAATGCCGTTAGTATTATTGATTGGGGACTTTATCCAAAGCTCTCTTATCCCAAAATTCTGGAATAAACCTTCAATCCCAGGTTGGTAAATAATGCAAGAAGCACATTATCATTTTGTAAAAATCTGAAACCAACGTTTGCAACAAGGGTCAAGACTTTATTCCCCTGCGTGGAAAAGCTCCTTTTAAAAATCCTCTTATTGCTGTAAGCTTCCTTTTTTATCTTGTGATAAAGTTCCTGCAACTCTAGAGGACTCATATTCTTTGGCTTGAACACAACATTTTCAGTATCATAAAGCGCCCTGTCGTCAGTAATTATACGACCTTCCTCTTTCATGCGCTCATAAAGCCTTGTACCCGGGAAAGGGGTCAGGACGGTAAACCTTGGCAAATCTATGCCTATATCGTCTATAATATCAAGCATTTCTTCAATACTTTCTTTTGTATCATTGTCAAAACCAATTATGAAGTGCCCGAGTATGCGCACTTTGTTTTTGTGAAAGATCTCTACAACTTCCTTATACTTTTTAACATCATTTAATTTTTTTAGAGATTCATCGTTGTTTGCCTGAGTAAATGATTCAAGCCCTACGAGCACACCGTCACACCCGCTTCTAACCATCAAATCAAAGAGTTCACGGTCATAGACAATATCCATGGTTGAAAGTCCCATCCATTTGACCTTAAGCGGAATCAAAGCTTCATAGAACTTTTTGGCATACTCCTTGTCAGAATTGGGACTTGGGTCTAAAAAAAGGAGTTTTCTGCTTTTAAGCTGCTTTATTTCACTTACTACTTCCTCTATTGGCCTGTAAAGGCTTTTAGAGCCGTAGATATGGTTTATAGTACAAAATGAGCAATTATTCCGGCATCCCCTGTTTGCAATAATTGTTGGAATAGGCATGTATAGGCCCTTAGGTTGTATATCCCGTCTTGGGACAGGCATGGAAAGTGTGCACTTATCAGTTCCTGTGTGATGGTAAAACTTTTTTGTCTCTCCATTTTTATAGTCTGTCAGAAGCTGAGGCCAGGTAAGTTCACCAGGGCCCACAATAACAGAATCGGCGTACTGAGCTGCTTCCTCAGGCACAAGTGTTGGATGGGAGCCCCCCAGCACAACAAAAACGCCCTGTTTTCTGAAATATACTGCCAGTTGATATGCCCTTGGTGAGGAGGAGGCTGTGCAGGTTATTCCCACCAGATCATAATGCTTTTTATCGTTATAAAAAGCTTCGTAATAAGGTTTTTGGACTCCTTCATCTACTATATCAACATGGGCGTTCAAATGCTCCGGAACAAGCCCGGCAAGAGTAGTCAGGGTTAATGGTGCATACCCGATATTGTTTTTAAGTAAACCTCTATAATGGTATATTCTGTCTTTTGGCAGTATCAGAAGAATATTCATTTTATCCCGCCCGGCTAAATTATTAGTATTATTATTGAAGCTTCAGACTCGCTTTTATCAAATGCTTCTTCGAATTGCAAATCCTTACTTTGTTCCAATTAACAATTACGCAATTATTATAACTCAATCAATAACACAAATCAAACATATCCAGGCAACAAAAACTCCCTTGCCTTTTATAAAATCTTATGCACTTTTAAAAAGCTTTGGTATCTGCTATAATTAAATCACTTGTTTTGTTGCAATATTTATTGCATTTCCAAATAAAGCGAGGTCACCTATGAACAAAACCTGTATATTTTTCAGTATTCCTTTATTCGGGCATGTCAACAGCAGTCTTCCTCTGCTGAAGAGATTAATTTCAGAAGGTTGTACTGTATATTACCTTTCTGATGAAAAGTTCAGACCAATGGCAGAATATATCGGCGCTATATTTATTCCCTATTCTATAGATCTGAAAATTTATCTTACAGCGGATATTGCTGACAGTTATCTTAAAATATACTCAACAAAACTAAAAATAGACAGCATCATGTACGAGGAAGCTCTTTCGGCAACTAATACTCTTTCTCCGGATTTCATAATACATGACTCAATGGCTGGTTTTGCCAAATATGCCGCAATCTCGAAGAAAATTAAAGCGATTAACATTATCACAAGCCTTGCAGTAAATCCTGCGGTTTTTCTTACGACCCTTCCGGTGCTTTTTCCTATTACAATTCTGATGCTTAAGCATCCATTCCAAACCTGGAAATTGATAGCAGAAGGAAGGAAAGCAAAAAAAGCCTATAAATACAAGCAGTTTCAATTAACAGATCCTTTTGTAAACGAAGAAGACCTGAACATTCTGCTTTCACCCTACTGCTTCCAGCCATGCAGTAGATTTTTCAATAAAAAATTCATTTTTGCACGTCCAACTATTAACGAAAGAATAGTCCTTAACGATACATGCCAAGAAGTAGACTTCAAGAATCCATCTGTACCCCTGATATATGTGTCATTAGGTACAATAGCTGAAAATGGCAGCATAAGGTCAGGTAAGTTAAATGAAATACTAAATGTGTTAGCCCGTCAAAAAGCCAATATACTTATCTCACTGGGAAACCTTGAAAATGTTGAGATAAGGGATTCGGACAACATTAAGGCAGTGAGGTTTGTAAACCAGCTTGAAGTCTTGAAGAAGGCAAGCTTATTTATAAACCACGGTGGATTGAACAGCATTTATGAAGCAATCTGGTTTAAAGTGCCTCAAATTTGTATTCCAAGCCAGGTTGAACAGCTCACTGCTTCAAAAATATTAGAGAAGAAGCACTGCGGGATATGTATCGGAAAATTCAATGCCACGAAATTGGAAAAGGCTATAACCCTATTGCTGGATAAAGAAGGCAAATTCAGCAAAAAGGTTGAGCTTAGCCTGGACAAACTGTCAAACAGTATTAAAAACTCACCTGATATAGGTGAAATATTGTTAAGAATTACTGATTACCTGGAAAAAACGTAATTATGACTTTAGAAAGATATGGTGATATGAACACATGAGCGAAGTATTTATTGGTGTGGATATTGGAGCCGCTACAATAAAAATAATTGCACAAAACAGTAATGGTTCCACTATTTTTAATGTTTATAGAAGGCATATGCTCGAGATAAGAAAAACTGTTTATGATCTGTTAAAAAGCATCGTTTCAGGCCATAAGGATTCAAAATTCCACTTGACATTTACCGGTTCAGGTAGTATTGACATTGCCCGGATAATGTCTGTCCACTTCATACATGAGGTATTTGCCTGTAAAAAAGCAATAGAAGAAACCGCCCCCCATACTGATGTAGTAATCGAGATAGGCGGCGAGGACTCTAAAATTATATATCTTGGCAAAATGCCTGATTATAGAATGAATGGTGCCTGTGCCGGGGGTACCGGGGTATTTATTGATCAAATGGCTGGCACCTTAAACACAGACGCCGCAGGCTTAAACGAATTATCAAAAAAGTCCAGTGTAAAACACACAATTGCTGCACGATGCGGGGTCTTTGCAAAAACGGATATTAACAATCTATTGAGTGAAGGTGCCAGAAAGGAAGATATTGCAGCAGCTATTTTCCAGGCTGTTGCACATCAAGCTGTAGGAACTCTGGCCTGTGGGAGGAAAATACGAGGAAACATTGCTTTTGCCGGTGGTCCTTTCCAATACCTTTCAGAATTGAAAAAAGCATTCATACATCACCCGAGTCTTCAAATCAATAAAACAGTTGATATCATGGATGCGCACCTTATCAACGCCCGGGGTGCTGCATCAGCCTCCAAATCAAGCCCTTCAATGTCCCCTAAGGAATTATTGGATAAACTGGAATTGTTGAATGTTCCTGAGAGTATAAGTAATAGTACTTTGCCCCATCTATTTGCCAGTGAAAAACATTTGCAGGAATTCAGAAAAAGACACTCTGAATGCACAATACCTCGATCAGGTTTCGATAAAGCTACAGGCAGATACATATTAGGTATAGATGCCGGTTCAACTACAAGCAAGCTGGTTTTGATAAATTTAAAAGGAGAAATAGTGTATTCCCTGTACGAAAACAATGTGGGCAACAGCCTTGAGACAGTATTAGGGCTTCTAAAAAAACTTAATTCAGAAATGCCTCAAGACTCAGTTGTTGTTAAATCTGCCATTACCGGCTATGGTGAAGCACTCATAAAAAAGGCATTAAGAATTGACCTCAGTGATGTTGAAACTATTGCACATTACAGAGCTGCCCGCCATTTCGCAGAGGATGTTGAAACCATCATAGATATTGGTGGCCAGGACATGAAATATATTAAAATAAAAAACAACAGAATAGATAAAATAATGCTGAACGAAGCATGTTCGTCCGGCTGCGGAAGCTTTCTAGAGACATTTGCAGGAACACTTGGTTTAAAACTTGAAGAATTCTGCAAGCTGGCTATTGAAAGTAAAAATCCTATAGACCTTGGAACCCGCTGCACAGTATTTATGAATTCAAAAATAAAGCAGGCCCAAAAGGAAGGCAGTTCGAAACAGGATATCATTGCAGGTCTGTGCTACTCGGTAGTCAGGAATGCTCTTGATAAGGTCTTTAAAATAAAAGATGCTCTCAAGGCAGGAGGTAAAATAGTCCTGCAGGGTGGAATTTTCTACAATG
>JAAZCB010000669.1 GCA_012513545.1 Clostridiaceae bacterium | reverse complement strand
TAGACATACCTTGCAGATACATTTCCTGTGTATTCAATCCCATTGGCTCAACAAACACCTGATGTGTCTCTTTATCCGCAAATCTAACCACCTTGTCCTCTATAGACGGACAATATCTTGGACCAATACCTTCAATCATGCCTCCATAGAGAGGGGACCTGTGAAGATTATCCTTAATTATCCTGTGTGTTTCACTATTCGTATATGTAAGATAGCATGAAACCTGCTCTTTTTCAATCTCTTCTGTTTCAAAAGAAAATGGCAGTATCCTTGCATCTCCCGGCTGTTCTTCCATTTTTGAGAAATCTATGCTTCTTTTGTTAATCCTTGCCGGTGTTCCTGTTTTAAACCTTAGAAGTTCAATACCAAGTTCCTTCAGGCTGTCGGAAAGCTTATTTGCAGGAAATAGCCCATCGGGTCCCCCACTGTAGCTTACATCCCCAATAAATATTTTTCCTTTTAAATATGTCCCGGTTGTAAGTATAACAGCCTTGCAGTTGTATACAGCTCCTGTATGGGTCTTTATGCCACTAATAGTTTGCACTCCATCAACCTCTCTGGTGATGATTTCAATTACTTCTGCCTGTTTAATATCCAGGTTTTCCTGCTTTTCCAGTGTATTCTTCATCTCAATCTGGTAGCTTCTTCTGTCAACCTGAGCTCTCAATGAAAAAACTGCAGGCCCTTTTGCAGTATTAAGAATTTTAGATTGGATAAATGTTTTATCTGTACATTTACCCATTTCTCCGCCGAGTGCATCTATTTCTCTAACTAGATGCCCCTTTGCAGTACCTCCTATATTCGGATTGCATGGCATGTTTGCAATACTGTCAAGATTTATCGCAAATATTACTGTCCTGATTCCCAGCCTTGATGCAGCAAGAGCTGCTTCACATCCTGCGTGACCGGCTCCAACCACTGCTATATCATATTCTCCAGCTATAAATTCCATAATACTTCCCTTTCATTCATATAATACATTTTATTTTCCCAGACAAAACCTACTAAATATTTCATGCATGACGTCTTCTCTTACTGATTCTCCTGTAATCTGGCCCAGATAATCCGCAGCATTTATTATATCTATAGTTATAAGATCAAGAGGCATTCCTCTGCAAAGAGCCTCCAAAGAATCGTTTATACTTGATATTGCCTTGTCAATAAGATTTTTATGCCGTACATTGGTTATAAGAATCTCATTGTTGGCAGATACTTCTCCCTTTATAAACAGTTCAAAAATAGCATTACCCAGTTCATTCAAACCTATATCCTCTTTTATTGAGGTTTTTAAAAGCTGCTGAACTGGTAAACTCATCTCAATTTGCCTGATTCTATCTTCGTCAACAAGATCAATTTTATTGATTACAGCTATTATCTTCTTATTCTTAACTTTGTTTAATATGATTAAATCCTCCTGAGCAATGCCTTCTTTTGCATCAATCATCATTATTATAAGGTCTGCAGACTCAATAGCACCATGTGTCTTTTCTACTCCTATTTTTTCAACAACGTCTTCTGTCTGCCTTATACCAGCGGTATCAACTATTCGTACAGGGATTCCATTAATGTTAACGTATTCCTCTATTATATCACGCGTAGTACCTGGAATATCTGTAACTATCGCTCTGTTTTTTCCTGATAACTCATTTAACAATGAAGACTTGCCTACATTCGGTCTTCCTATAATAACAGCATCAATTCCCTCTCTTATTATTCTTCCTTTTTCAAACCCATTAATAATAGATAGAAGCCTGTTATTTATAAGCTTTAATTCTTCATTTATTTTTTTACCGGTTATCTCTTCAGTATCATGCTCCGGATAATCAACGGTAACTTCAATATGAGCCAACAACTCAATAAGCTTACTTCTTGCTTCTCTAAGCTTCTTTGAGAGCTTTCCTTCAAGTTGACTCAAAGCAGCTCTTGAACTCTCATCAGTTTTTGAATTTATAAGGTCAATAACGGCTTCAGCCTGGGATAAATCAATTCTACCGTTTAAAAAAGCCCTCTTTGTAAATTCACCAGGTTCCGCCAACCTTGCATCCATCTTCAAAATTAACTCAAGTATGTTTTTTAAGACAATTATTCCACCGTGGCAGCTTATTTCAACAACATCTTCTCTTGTAAAAGAGTTTGGTTTTTTCATTTTGATAATTAAAACCTCATCCAGTATTTGTTCGTTATAAGGATTAATTATTTTACCAAAACTCACTGTGTGAGATTTTATATCCTTAAATCTTTTACGACCGACAAACAATTTATCTGCTATTTCAAAAGACTTATTGCCACTTATTCTTACTATACCAATACCACCGGTTCCGTGCGGAGTGGATATGGCGGCTATTGTATCCTCATTAAGCATCAGTATTCCTCCAGAGTAAATGCAAAATCAAAAATAAAGCTATAAGAATTATTATAACCTTAATTGTTAGAATACTATAAGTCTTTAATAGTAGGCAAGAAAAAAATTTGTGAATGAAAGTTTATGAATATAAAAAACAGGGGTTTTAGTAAACTCCTGTTTTAAAATTACTTACTTTAAAGCAATTATTACTTTTCTGTTTGGTTCATCACCAGTACTATAAGTTTCTACAAATTTATGATTCTGAAGAGTAGCATGTATTACTCTTCTTTCATATGGGTTCATTGGTTCTAATGTAATATTCTTTCTATATTTTACTACCCTGTCAGCCAGCCTGTTTGCCAGCTTTATCAATGTGTCTTCCCTTTTTTGCCTGTAATTTTCAATATCAATTACTACTCTTTTATATTCTTCCTTGCTTTTATTGACGACGAGGCTTGTTAAATATTGAAGGGAGTCTAAGGTTTCTCCTCTTCTACCAATAACTATACCTATATCATCACCCTGAATCTTAAGCAATATGGAATCATCACTTTCTTCGACCAGGACTTCTGCATCTACTTTCATTTTTTCAAAAACGTCCAGCAAAAATTTTTTTGCCTTATCTGCTACAGATTCTTTTATAGTAACCCTGACTCTGGCCATCTTTGTTCCTATCAAGCCAAATATACCCTTTATACCTTCTTCAAGTACTTCTATTTCAACATCGTTTTCCTGTGCTTCTAATTCCGAAAGCGCAAGATCTACAGCATCCTGTACCGTCTTAGCGGTTTTCTCAACACTATACGCCATTTATTCAATCTTTACCTCCTTCTTTTTTATAATAAACTTATTTAAAAACAACTGTTGAATTATCTGAAATAAATTTCCTACAAGCCAATACAAACCTAAAGCTGCAGGTGCCTGAAATGAAATAAAGCCTGTCATTAAGGGTGCCATAAGCATCATATTTTTTTGCATTGCAGCTGCCGTATCATTCTCATCCTTTTGGGATGTTTTATTTACTTTGGCTGCCATCATTTTTGTTGATAGGTAAGTTGTAACTATAGCAAGTACAGGTATTAGAAACAATGGCAGATATGTAGACATTTCGCTGCCAAACAATACAGATGGATTCCATGACGGTATTTTGGCAAGATTAAACTTTACAGGCCCAATTATTTCTTCCATTTGGAATTTTAAATTTAATATCTCCTGTGCTTTATTTGATGGAACTTCCAATTGCCAATAGAGACCCTTTCCAACTACAGCACTCTTTTTTAAAGCCTCTAATTTCTCAGCAGATAAATTAAACATGTAGGTAAAAGGTTCCTTAATTACATAAAATAATGAAAACAATATTGGCATTTGAAAAAGTAATGGTAAACAACCACTTGCCGGGTTATATTTGTGTTCCTGATACAATTTCATCATTTCCTGGCTCTGTTTTTCTCTGTCATTTTTATATTTTCTTTGTATCTCCTGCATCAAAGGCTGTAATTCCTGCATTTTTGCAGATGATTTTTGCTGTTTTATAGTCAAAGGCAATAAAGCAACTTTTACAATGACCGTGAAAATAATAATTGCCAGACCATAATGGTGGAAAGCTATATTATCATATATAAAAAGCAAAAGCTGCCCTAAAATTTCTGGTATAAACTTAAAAAAATTAAACATTTACGTAACCCTTTCTTTTATTTAACCGGATCATAACCACCAGGATGAAAAGGATGGCACTTTAATAACCTCTTAATAGCCATAAAGCCTCCCTTAAAAATACCGTATCGAGAAATAGCATCAATAGCGTACTGCGAGCATGTTGGATAAAATCTACAGCTCTTTATGGTTTTAAAAGGAGATATGAATTTTTGATAAAACTTTATTACAGATATTAATAATCCTTTTATCAATTCATTTTCTCCTGATTTAGCATTA
>JAAZCB010000668.1 GCA_012513545.1 Clostridiaceae bacterium | reverse complement strand
GTTTTTAAATTGCTGCTAAACAGAGCAGCTATAGCCGAGGGGGCGGTAAGCAATGCCAACACCAGGATAATGCCAACGGCTCGAATAAGAATGACTATGGTTAAAGCAATAATTATGTGAATCATGCTGTTGATTATATTAGTTCTGATTTTTAACACTGCAGCAAATTCCTCATCAAACAGATAAGCTTTTAAGCAATTATAGAATGAAAAGGATAAAAAGGCTATAATGAAGTCCAGTATCAGTGTTAGCAATAAATCAATTCTTGATACGGTTAGGATATCACCAAACAGATAAGATGTCATGTCTGGAGGATAGCCTGGTGTAAATGATATAAAAAGAATACCCGAAGCCATTCCTGCTGACCAGAAAATGCCTGTGGCTACATCAGAGCTTTGATGGGACTTTTTGCTGATATAACCTATTCCCAATGCGGCGGCAATTGCGAAAGCGAAAGCGCCAAGAATCGGTTCAATACCAATAAGATATCCGAAACCTACACCTCCAAAGGAAGTATGTGCTATACCCCCGCTAAGCATGACAAGCTTTTTTTGAATAATGATAGTACCTACTATTCCACATACGACGCTAATAAGAATGGAACATAAAAACGCATTTTGGATAAATGAGTATTGAAATAAAGCTCTTAACATAATATCACTCTCCATGACTTTCAAGGACCCTGTGAGGAACACCGTGTGCAATCAGTTCTACAGGACATCCAAAGGTTTTTCGTATAATACTGTTATCAAGCTTGGGTTCACCGTGATAATGCAATTCCTTATTGAGACAGGCAATACTTTTTATATAGGAAGATATGGCTGCAGTATCATGAGTAACGAGGATAATGGTTATGAATTGATTTACATCTTTCAAAAACTCATATATTTGAGCTTTTGAGTCATTATCTATACTGGCTGTTGGTTCATCAAGAAGCAATAGTTTAGGTTCTGTAGCAAGTGCTCTTGAAATTAAAACCTTTTGCAGTTGTCCGCCGGAAAGTTGCCCAATTTGCCTGTCCTTCAGGTACGTAATACCTAATTTCTCCATTTGTTTTTCTACTACTTCATAATCTTTATCAGTATAACGATGAAACAAATTTGATTTTCCTGATAATCTACCTGTTAGAACAACATCAATTATCTTGATGGGAAAATTTCTGTTAAAACCAGAAAATTGAGGAACATAACCGATTGGAGAAGTGGATTTCTCGGGTGTTTGATCAAATAACTTTATTGTACCGCATAGTGGTTTAATAATCCCCAGAATTGTTTTCATCAGTGTGCTCTTTCCTCCTCCGTTAGGTCCGATAACTGCGAGAAAATCATTTTCGGCAATAGTTAGGTTTATACCGGATAGAGCAAGAGTATTATTGTATTGAACGCTAAGATTTTTTATTTCTAACGCGTTGACCATTTTAAACACCTTCTTTAATTATTTACACGAACTGTATATTTCGGCAGCGATTTTTTTTAGACTAGAAATATATTCAGGAGAAAGAGGAGCAATTGATACCACTTTGCCACCAATTTCAGAAGCCAGTACCTGTGACTGCCTACTGTCGATTTCTGTCTGGTAAAATACTGTCTTCACTTCTTGCTTTTTTGCAATGTCTATAACTCTTTGCATATCATTAGGAGCAGCATCCTTTCCTTCGGTTTGAATTGAAAGCATACTTAGATTATAGTCGTCAGCAAAGTAACCCAAGGAAGGATGATACATTATAAAAGTTTTGTTTTTCAGCTTGTCAAATAAGCTTGCAACTTCCTTATCAAGCACCTTCAACTTTTCAATATAGTTACTGGCATTCTTTTTATAAATATCGCTGTTTTTACTGTCGATATTTGATAGCTCTGAAGCCATACTTTCAACCATAACAGCTGCTCTTTTAGGAGAAAGCCATATATGAGGATCTCTTTGGCCTGGTGAGAGTTCCTTCTCGGGGAAATGCTTTTTTACCTCATCTGCCATATCGACTATTCGGATGTCGCTGTTTAACTCTTTGAGTTTGGGGAGTATAGAGCTTTGTTCGGTTGGGACATCTATGGTGAAATATATGTCAGCTCGGCTTAGTTTTTCAATTTCTCGAGGCGCCGGGGCATAGTTTGCCGGGCTTTTACCGGGAGGTATGATTGTAACAACATCAACCAAATCACCTGCAACTTCCTTTACAAAAGTTTCTTGAGGTACGATAGATACAGCAATAGTTAACTTGTTGCTTGTTTCATAAGTCTGTGAACTACACGCAACGATAATCAATCCAAATAAAGCTGCCATTATAAAAAGAATAGGACTCTTTGCCACTTTCATATTAGCCACCGCCTTCGATTTCATAAATGCGAATAATTTGCATTTAATATTATATTAAGCAAATGCCCGATAGATGTCAATGACGTGTGGTCATATGACACAATTAAAGTGTAAAACACGTATTATTATGAAATAAATATGAGCAAATGACGAATATTACAAAACGGTTATATACAGGAGTGATTGCATCAAGTTAATTACCGTTATATACAAATGGCTCAAAATGCTTAATTATAGCACTAAGTAGCTATGCAAATTTTACATTTTCAATTAATATATTACATAATATGCCAAAATGATATTAAAACAATCCTAATTATTATTGACATATGACCGAAATAAATATAAAATATTAAAGGGAAATATTTACAATGTCATAATTCGTTGTAAATGCTGTGTAGTGAATAATAATTTTTGGGGGGTTAGCAATGGTTATATCTCTTGATTGCCTGCCGTGCTTTTTAAGACAGGCTCTCGAAGCATCCAGAATGGCAACTGACCGGGTTGAACTGCATGAAGAAATAATGAAAGATGCTATAGATCTTATTTCTGATTACAGCCAATACAGATATTCACCCGAAATTGGCAGGAAAGTGCATCAAATAATAAAAAGACACACAAGTGTACTTGATCCTTATAAAGATATTAAAAGAAAAAACATTGAAACTGCTTTGAATGTTTATCCTTCCCTTAAG
>JAAZCB010000667.1 GCA_012513545.1 Clostridiaceae bacterium | reverse complement strand
TATTCAGCGAGAGCAGTTTTATATGTATTTCTTTTGCATAATGCCTTAAGCAGATATTTCTTTGACGTACTTGGAAAATTATAATAATAAAATGGCGGTGCATTTTTAAAAAGAGGTTTTAATATAAAACCCAAACCCATGGTAGTAATAATGAGGCCAGCTTTGTATGTAAACGTTTTATCAATACCACTCTTTTTATATTCCTCCGCTGTTAAATTTCTTTTAAACTCGCTATCAAAAGGTGTGGCAGGGTCTAACAGAACAAGTCCTGTAACATTCTCCGGATAAAGAAGAGCATACTCTATGGCATTTAGCCCCCCCTGGGAATGACCAATTATAATAATGTTACCTTCGACACCTGCAGCGTAAAGCAATTTATTAAGCTCTGCTGCAATATTCCGGGGTTTTCTTTCAAGTGTAGACATTGAACTTGTACCATATCCCGCCCGATCATAAACTAAAACTCTATATTTAACGCTCAGCGCTTCGGCAATATGCCACCATTCGGCACTGCATGAACCTAAACCAGTATCAATGACCAGGGTTCTTGTTCCATTCCCAAATAATTTGCAGGCAATCTTTGCGCTATCTATTTCACAATAATTCATTCTGCTAACTCCTCAGCTGTCTGCTTCCATCTTTTAGCTTATTCTATTGTTTGCCTTTAGTATAGGCACTTCTTATTGCGCATCTTTAACAGAATGCGCATCATCCTGGTTATGTGACATACTCTAATATATGGGTACACAAATTTCGCAATAATGATTATTAACCATTTGGATTATATACCTTTCGATAATTGGTCTTGCTTCATCAAATTGAAATCCTTGTCTTAATAATTCCGGGAAAATATCAACCCACGCCTTCTGAACTGCTTCTGCTGTATGATTAATCTTAAAAACAGCATATTTCCCTCCAACAATACTACCTTCGCTTACATAACCGTCAGTTACTGAATAGTCGTTTGAAATAACAATGCAGGTATCATAACGACAGTTCTCAGGTTTAGTAGTTTCAGGATTATCCTGGGCAATTCCAAGTATTATAGATTCATCATTAAATAAATGATTAAATTTTGCCCATTTTTTCAATTCTTCCATTGTTTGCACATTGTTAATTCCATAAGGGCCAATCTGCCTTATATAAGCGAACCGATATGCTGGTATATTTTCAATTATAATATCCATAAATTGTTTCTTTACCTCCTTTAAAGAGTAAGTAAGTTCTTTATTGCAAGGTTACTACGCTTTAAAATCGAAAGAAAAGCATTCTTTTAAAATTGTAGGCAATATTAACTGCTATTTACATTATTCTCTAATAATGCCTATATTCCATTTTATTAGATGAAAATGCGCGGTTTGCTCTCATATTATGTTCCGAACTTTGGCCTTTGGGACAGCATATCCTTGAATGAATTAATATTTATTAGAGATACAAGGAACGAATAGTTTTAGTCCATGGCCCCAGATTGGAAAACCAAGATAGATGAGGATTTTGAGAAGCGGGGGAGAAAGAACGGAGGGAAAAAGTAAAACGAGAGAGATGTTATAGAGCAGGGCAGGAGCCCTGCTTT
>JAAZCB010000666.1 GCA_012513545.1 Clostridiaceae bacterium | reverse complement strand
GGAAACTTATAGAATAACAACTGGCTATAATAAATAGGAATATAAGCGGTCTGTATCCCGACTGAATCGGGACAGCGAAAAGTTAAAACCATCGCGATGGAAAGCACCGGAACCTATGAACCTGTGCTTTTGCACTGGAGAAACCTAAATATCCTCAATCCCCCGCCTTATTTGCTTTATCTGCCTGCAAAGACCTGAAAACCGGAAAAGACTGATAAATATAACCATGTTGATGTATCTCCCTGGAGAAATGAAGGTTAAAAGTTATCTCCTGCCTAATTAACCG
Organism: Clostridiaceae bacterium; assembly: GCA_012513545.1. Next base: position 1,739 of record JAAZCB010000666.1, on the reverse strand, counting down.
GGCATATTTTGCTAATTTCTTTTCAGATAATAAGGGATCTCCGTCTGGAAAATAGAACTGCACCTCAACCACTTTTCCCCCATTGGTGCTCACACGGCAATGAACAATACAGGGTGAGGCGCTCAGGTGTTTAATCTCCCCTTCGCTGAAGATCGTTCTCTCAATTTGATTTAATTTCTCACGAGAGTTAAGCACTGATCCCATAAATTCAATCTCTTGTCCGTTAACATCTTTGGGACTCATCCGGGGAGGGCACGCAACAACTTCTTTGTAGCTAACTGAAGATTTCCCATCTTCTCTGGTTTTCCGCTCGATTTCGAAGCCTTTTTCGATCTCCTGAGAATATCCAGAACCTGCAACCAGGGAAATCAATAATGGAATAATTATTAAGATTGATTTCATCATTTTATGTATTAATAACAATCTGAAGATCTGATAATTGAATTTAACAATGTTGGGGTGTTAAGGGGTTCAATCATAGGTGAGGAATATACCGAATAATACTGACTAAACTTCTGTAGCCAAAAAAATAATCACCATTAGAGATTGCAGAAGGATTAATTCGAAGTTTCCGTATCCAAGTATCATAACTAACCTTAATAGTAAAGGGAATTGAGTCATCTCCGAATAAATAACAACATGTATAATCTGGATCTTTAGCAATGTCCTTAAAAAGTTTAGCCTCAAATTCAATATTTACTTTCCCATTTGTGGAATATTGTGCTATGCCGTTTGAATAGAATGCATCCTGCATGGCATGAAACAGCTCTTCTTTTATGTTTTCACCATTGATATCGTCATCAGATCTAAAATACATTGTTTTATTTACCGGGGAATATGAAGCAGGATTTTCTAGTCCCAGATCCATATTAAAATTTATTTTAAATCTGGATTCCACCAGCGAATTGTATAAAGCCTGTGCCAGACAATGTTCTGAAATCAAATTTTCTAAGGCTGTAACCAATAAGCTTGTTTGGGCTACATCAAGTTGGTTCTGATTCATGATTTTCAATAATTTATCCTGACAGTGACATACCGGACAGTCGCCTAATGCAGGAGAGGTTTCCCCACTGCCAGGTAAAGGCAGTCTTTTGAGAGTGATACCTTGAATACATCCTCCACATACAGGACAAATATCACAGTCGCAAGTTGTTTCATTCGAAAGCGGCAAATAACCTCCGCCCCCTAAATCTTCAGTGTAACCCCCGGAACTGTAACTTCCGGCATATTCCAGTACAACAGAACAACTTGAGCCTGTATATTGAAAAGAAACAACTTCTCCGTCTACCCAGCCTATTGTGTAGTAATCAGTGCAATATTCAACCCATTCGTATATCGGCGCTGCAGTTTTCAATCGCAGGTTGAGTCCCGGGTTGCCGGCATCGATAACCGTGTTCGTTATCTTACCTTCACAGTAAATCCATCCATTTACAAACTGGCCTGACAGTGTATGAAAAAATACGTATCCCGACAACTCTTTATCTCTTTTCAGATAGGTATTATCCCATAACCTGAAATTCTTCTTCTCAATATACTGCTTTTATCCTGCAATGCTCATAATAAACGAATGCATTTCACCGCTCTTCTTTTCCTTTGTCACAACCAACCGTGACATGGAAGAAATAAAAGCCCTGTTGCCGGTCGATTTCCAGGCTTTCATATTTTCAGAAGTCGCAAAACCGAACCTCCCCTCTCCTTTTATCTGGGTCTCTACCACCCAAACATTTTCGTTGCTGCTG
>JAAZCB010000665.1 GCA_012513545.1 Clostridiaceae bacterium | reverse complement strand
TTTTTTAACAATTCCGAATAATTGAAGATTGCCACTCTAGCCACACTCTTAGTTTCCAAATCACGTTGATGAACTATAGTTACTCTAGAATCATTAAGCCATTTAAGAATATTGTCATGCTTCATTTTTTCCTGCCAATTTAAGTACCAGTCATCAAAATTAGGTATAACAGTTTTTTCAGATTGCAAAGCAAATGTTAAATTTCTGAGTGCTTGAATTGTCGCATTTAAGTTGACTCTAAATCCTTCTGGATTAAAGTAATTTTCAAAAGCTTGATGCCATAACCTATGTGCTTCGGTTAATCTTTTATGAGTATTACAAATTAAGCAGCGTACCCTTGCATTATCTATATCACTCACACTATCACTCCTTACAAAATTAATATTATACTTCATCTGTTAAGGCAGGAAGCAGATCTTAAAAAGCCACCATTAATTCTCTCCTACCGGATTGTTCATTGCAACAAAGCACCCGTAGGCTCGCTAATCACTGCTCTCCCCAAAGATGCTGCTTTGGCAAAATAAAAGTATTTCTGCGAAGCTGCTCCAAAGTCCCTGATATAGCAAGTCCCGGGCCTTTTGCCCCCCCATTCTTTAGAACCGCTGACGAAGCCGTACTTAAAGAATCTCCACAGGCGGCTTTAAAGTGGCTGACGAAGTGACTTGTTGTGTTTTGCAGAGCCAGAGCAGTAAGGGAATACTATATAGATATTATCTTATTCCCTTACTGCCCTGTAAGTAACCCTTTAGAACCTTTGGAGAAATCACATGCTCAAAAATACATTTTTATACCGTCAATTTGCCGAGTCAGCAGTTCTGGCAAAGCATAAATAAAGAAAAAACTTTGCGAACGAAGCAATCGGAATAAAAATCCAATATTTTTTATTTCGATTTCCTCATTTGTCTCTTTCAGTGGCTATCGAAGCTGCATCTAAAGTAAATCCGGGAAAACCCATCCTCTCAAAAGAAGGGACGGCCAAATCAATACATTCAATAAACTGATAAAATATAAGCCTGAAAATGAAGAACCTAAAAACGAAGAACACAACAGAAAGAAAAACTACAAATTAACATCAGGCTTTATAAAAAGCTTAACCAGCAAACTTAATAAGTCAAACATTATTATTTCTGATGATGAAGAAACAACAAACATGAAAAATCAAATTGAGCTATTAAGTAGTGCAATTAGCAATTACATGGTCAAGAGCGGATTAAAGTAAAATTTTCATAATTAATTAATTTCCAATTTCAAAAAAGTTCTACGCGTACCACCGCATATGCAAATACACTATTCTTTGCATCCACCCAAAATCGACCAGTTATAAATCTCTAATAATTCACAATGCTCTTTCCAGAAACCAAGTGTTCTGGAACTTTTACATCTTTCGCTAAAGGGTGATTAGCAAAAAACAACCTTATAGCTCTGATTGCTGTATATGTATCATTCATTAGATTAAACTGCTTCTGATAAAGCGTGACATCATATTCGTTAGATGTTAATTCATGTGCTGGTTTTTGACGAATATTTCTTATGTTTTTTAATGGTTTAATTATTAAATCTGTGAGATTTTCTTGTGTTCGGATATTTTTACTAAGCCATTCTTCAAACATCACGAGGCTTCCTTTATCCTTACCTGATTTATCCTTGCGGTCAATACTTCCTATATGCGGAGCATCTTTTTGAAACGTTTTATAAGAAATATTATGCACGATAATCTTTTCAAGCACGAGAACAAAGTCATAATAATTTTTCAGAGTTGGCAAAAGTATATTTCGAAACCCCTCTGGCATCTCAGAATAGTGGGTTCCAAAAGTTTTGTTAAATAGCTTGGGGATTCCCATGTGTTCACACTGTTCATTTATAACTTTCATTTCTTCAATTAGAGCATGAAAAATCCATGTTTCCATGACCCATTCACCTTTTATCAAATTATCAACAAATCCAGCATTTATCTTACATTTTTTTTGATTTGGAAGTTCAAACCCTTTCCATAGCATCTGCTTTTGAGAAGATAGTTTTGCCAAATCACAAACGAAAACACCGACAGCACGTTCCAAATGTTTACCATCTATATAAGCCATCCCAAAGTCTTTGATATATTCATCCTCAATAGTTTTGTCATCTATATATTCATCCTTCACATAAATATTGCCACGATACCCATTATCCATTATCACGAACTTTGGGTTGTTAACATATCTTTCCAATATCTCAATATTAAAATAGATGATTTTAAATTGCTTTTCGCCCTTCTGCATCAATACAGAATATGGCTTAGTATAATCTAATGGAACAGACTCAAGTGCCTTTCTCGTTGGGTAAAGCACCGAATAGTTCGTTCTCATAGATATATTTTCTTTCTGCCGATCTACCGGAATATTAAAATAAAAACCTTTTATATGAGGATTTATGACTTCTTTTTCCGAGAGTACTTCTATAAGTCCTTCATCAATCAACTCACACAAAATGTTATAATCATAATATTTCATATTATAAACTGGCAAGCCATTGAAATCATGAGATTTTATATAGTGCTTTATAATTTCATTTAATACAGTCTCTTTTTTCATCCCATACTACCTCCACACAAAAAGTTATCATTCCACTTTACTGAGCACTCTCAATTCCATATAAAATTATCGCTGTTTTCTTTGAACCGCAGCGAAGGAATTCTTATCGACATGACTTTACCTCAACTATTCGTATTGTATACAACACTTCTTATACTTTTTGCCGCTACCGCAAGGGCAAGGATCATTTCTGCCAACCTTTCTATAATTTTGTCGTTTAAAGCTTTCTATTCTGCTTTTTGCGTATTCTACACTCAGTTCCTTTAATCGGTCAATATCGTCAGCTTGAATGTCACTAAAACTGCATTGCTTTCCTTTTACACCTCGCAATTTGCAGTCTTTATCAAAGTCAAGGTCAATCCACATAATCTGCATTGATTCGTCGTTAAGAATGGCAGACAAGACGTAATCCTGGCGTTCCAGTGTGCTCATGACTTTAATACCAGGAATCATAACGAACAGACAATACTTTATTTCACCGAAGGCTGACATTACAACCATTCTGCCGATTTCATGTTGTCTTTTAAGTATATGACGAATAGCTCTGCAAAAATCTTCTTTGGCTTCTGAAGACATATTCAAGAGGAAGTGTGCCACATCAATCTTGTTTTTATCTATTCCTTGTTCTAACAACTGAATCATTTCTGTTATTTCATTCGGCATGTCCTGCTTAGGCTTTGTTGGATTTAGTTCCGGCAGATATAATCTGCAGAAATAATTATCCAGATCTTCTCTGTAGCCATGCCAATTTACCATGTGCTCTGCAGGGAATTCGGATGCTGTAATCGAGTACATGTTGTGTTTAATATACATGCCTAGGTGATCAAGCTCATCCCTCATTGCAATTTGAGGAATATCTATTGCAATCTTTCTTTGCTTCAAGAAATGCAGAAAATATATAGGCGAGTCAAAATACTTTTCGTATACCAATAGGTCATCATATGAAATTACTATTGTTTTACT
>JAAZCB010000664.1 GCA_012513545.1 Clostridiaceae bacterium | reverse complement strand
ACTTGATAACAAGACAAATACTACCAATAGCCGCGTTTTGATTTTGGTAAGCCTTATTAGAGAAACAAAACCCGACAGATATTTCAAGATTTTCTCATGAAATTTATTATTTCTGATTATTTTTTCGTTAAATATTCTTCTGAAATAACTTATAGAGGACTTAACACCCTTCAAAATAATTCCTCCCTGTCTATATTTTAACAAATCTGCCAGTTGGAAAATCATAGATACAATTAAAGAAATGCTTATATTCTAATTATCTCATATTAATCGGGTATTAGTCAATATAATAGCAAATAGTCAGGAGTATTTTATAATTCCCAGAATAAATGAACATCCAGCTTAGTTTATATGAAAATGTTTGACTATTCAAAATAATATGATAATATAAAACCATAATTTAACTTTGAATAGGGTGATGAATTTTGAAAAAGCACATAACTAAAGATGATGTTTCTCAGCTTACACAGGAGCAAAAACAACACTTAAGGCAGTTATGGCTGCCTGAAAAATATGATCTTTCACTTGCTTATGTCTGTAAAAATGCTGAAACGGAAGAACTCGATGAAATTGAGTTTGTTGTAGGCAAAATAACGCTTATTAATACACGCGTAATATTAAGTGATTTAAGATCAATAAATGACAATGAATCAGATGAATCAGAACCGGAAAGCAGTCTTTCTGACAGTAACGTTAAAAATTTTCAGGAAGATAATTTTGGTGAGGACGAAACCACTCTTGAAGCATATGACGACTCCTTCGAAGAAAATGATGAAGAGGATTACGACTTTGAGTCATTATACCAACGCCCAACTACATTTGTAAAAGAAGACTGTCTTCCACTTTTAAGTATAGGTCAAATGATAGAAATACTTACCAGGAGTAATTATAAGTCTATTGATTTTTATCTTCTTGCCGATAGTGGTGAAATTGGCTGTGAGCTTGGAAACAAAGCATTCAATCTATCAGGCTACGAAAGTGATTTTGACTCAAAAGAGTTCTGTGACGTACTATGGGACTGCGTAAAGAAAGTATTGTAATTATTACCACCAGTTTATATTTAACTTCGGTATATAACTTCATAACAATTAAGGGAAGGTGGCAAGCCTTCCCTTAATTATTATGAAGACTTATATTAAGTACATAAGCCTTAAGGCTTTTCATTTTAATACAAAATAATGTATAAACATAATTACTCATAAATTTCAAAAGATTTTTTTGCCTGTAGCCAATCTGTAAACTACGTAAATAACACCAATTACCAATACGACTGGTAAAACTTTAGAAAAAGCCCATTTTAAAATACCTATCCCAATAAAAAATAAAAACACGGCAACAAGTATTGTAAGTATTGATCTAGTTAACCTTCCATCCATTCCCATGACCACCTTCATTAATATATTTAATATATCTAACGCAATTAATTAATATTTGTCTGATAATAATTGATATTTTATATTTTCTATTTCAATATATAAATATCTATATATGTTAAATAAAAAAAATCCTGATATTTATTTATTCAGGATTTTTATTGTAGTTAATTATTATAATTATTGGCAAAATTGTATTAAAGAGAAATTCCAACCGAATTAATAAGGTAGTTCAGCTTTTCCTTGTCAAGGGTTTTCTTAAGTTCTACCCCCTTCAAACTAAGCAATCCTACAGGATAAACAGGCACATTGAAAACCGAGAACAGATACTGGCTAAGACCATTCAACTGAGAGCCTCCACCTATAATGAATATCTTTGAAATAGGTGTACCATAACATCTGTCAAGATAAAATTCAAAGCACTTGACAATCTGTTTTGCAAGCCTTTCTATATAGGCATTAATCTTACCGTAAGCAACAACATGATCCCTCTTGGAAAGATTGTTAGGAGGCAGCATACCATATAATTTTTTAAGCCTCTCAGCTTCCTGAAGACTTATATCAAGCTCCCTTGCTATATGATCGTCAATATTGGAGCTTCCTGATAATATGACCTTGTTAAACTCCAATACTCTGTCCTTTAGAAAATTGACAATTGTAGTCTCGGAACCAAAATCAAGTACGGCAAATGTATCTGTCGGAATTTTATTATATCTCTTCTTTGAATAATATTCATCCATATCCTTTGTATATATTT
>JAAZCB010000663.1 GCA_012513545.1 Clostridiaceae bacterium | reverse complement strand
GTTGTCAAAAGAAAGCCTTTATTTTAATAATATTTATGTTCAAGTAGCCGGTGGAAATACTGCAGATGCAGAATTCATGACAAATACGTCCTATTACCCTGCAGGTGAGGGAGCAGCATATTTCAGGTTTGTGTCAAACAAGTATAATTCTCTTTCTAATATGTTAAAAGAGCAAAATTATAACTCATACGCTTTTCATGCATATGCACCAAGTTTTTGGAACCGCACAGAGATGTATAAGGCACTGGGTTTTGATACTTTTATTAACAGTGCACATTTTGTATTGGATGAGTATGTCGGTTGGGGAGGCTGGGCTTTGAGTGATGCATCATTTTACAGACAGTCTCTTGAGAAGATTGATACAAGTAAGCCTTTTTATTCGTTTTTAATTACTCTTTCAAGCCACCACCCGTATTCATATTTTGACGATAAAAAGACTTTTGATGTGGGAGAGTATGACAAAACTTACATGGGAAACTATTTAAAAGCGCAGAACTATGCGGATAGTGCTATTGAAGGTTTTATAGGAAGTCTCAAAGAAAAAGGACTTTATGAAAACAGTCTCATCGTTATTTACGGCGATCACACCGGACTGCCTAAAACTCAGGCAGGAGATGATTTGTTAAAGTTCCTTGGTAAAACTGATGGGAAGCTTGAGTGGGCCAAGCTCCAGAAAATCCCTTTAATCATTCATTGTCCCGGAGTCAATGCCGAGGTTATTGACAAGACAGGCGGACAGGTTGACTTGTATCCTATGATTGCAAATATGCTTGGAATAGACGATTATTATGCCATGGGAAATGATATTTTAAACAGTAACAAGGGCTATGCCGTACTCAGAAATGGTTCTGTCATAACGGATGATTATTATTACTTCAGTGACGATAAAAAGGCTTATGATATAAATAGTGGCTCTGTTCTAAAGGAAGATGCATATAGCGAGGAAGTAGCCGGATACCAGAGGCTGCTTAACATATCGGATTTGATTTTGGAACGTGATGTGCTTAGAAAAATAAAATAAGAGTATAGGTTTAACTAAAATTTAACTTTATATTTTTCTATTTAAAATGTAAAATAATAATGATTAATATCAAATTTTGTTGAATATATGCATATTAAAAGCAAAAGTATATAAAGTAGTAGACATTTACATAATAATGCAACAGTGGTGCAATATGAAATTGAAAATGTACTTATTACTGAGGTATAATCATTTTGGAACCTATAATTAAGAAGAAAAAATCGGTTGGTTTTTATATATTTGTTATATATCAAAATTTATATCACAGCCTGGTGCTGGTGTTTGGAGCATATCATTCATTGCTTGCATTGACTCTATAAATTATAGTGTTTGCAGGTCCACTTTTGTTAGTAAAAATTATGCTTCTCAATTATACGTTTTTTCTTCTGGCTGGGTTCCGCTACATAAAAATATTTGGGGTGATTAATAATGACCAGACTATTTGTAATCGTATCTTCGCTTGCTTTAACTTTATCATTAGTACTATCAGGGTGCAGCAACAGCCAAAAAATGCCTGGAAGCAATAATCCGCCTGAGGTTTCTATCCCTTCAGCCGATTCAGAGAAGACTGAAGAACCGGTTAATACACCAGAACCTTCACCCGAAGTTCCTGAAACGCCAATTGATCTTGAAGCGGTTAAACCTAATGAAGTCGGGAAAATCATGGTTGTCATGTTTCATAATTTTTTGGAGTCTTTTACCCCTTCAAAGTATGACAAGGGAGAATATACAACAACCTTCAGTGAGTTTGAAAAGCTGCTTTATTCACTTTATGAAAAGGACTACAGGCTCATAAATCTGAATGACTATCTAAATAACAATATTTCGGTTCCGGCAGGGTGTATCCCGATGATATTTACTTTTGATGACGGAACTCCCGGCCAGTTTAACCTTGTTGAAGAAAATGGCAGCCTCAAGGCAAACTTGAAATCTGCTGTAGGTATCATGGAAAAGTTTTACGAATCTCATCCTGACTTTGGACTTAAGGGAACTTTTTTTGTAAACCTTGGGAATGGAACTTTCCAGGGAGAAGGAACTCTGCAGCAGAGGCTTCAATACCTTTCCGACAAAGGATTTGAAATCGGAAATCATACCTATACCCATATAAACCTAAAGGAAACAAAAGATGCAGATAAAATTCAAAAAGAAATCGGACTGAATCAAAAAACCATCTCAGAGCTTATACCCGGTTATATAATGACTACATTCTCGCTTCCGTACGGATTACCGTCAAAAGATCTGCAGAATTATGTGCAAAGAGGGGTTTATGAGGGAACGGAATATGAAAATCTTGCAATAATGGAAGTAGGTTGGGATCCTACGTTTTCACCTGTCAGCAAGAGTTTTAACCCTTATCTACACACAGGGTAAGAGCCTCAGGAATAAAGCCTGTTGAGGCTGATCTGGAATGGTGGATAAAGAATCTTAAAAGGGAAGAACAGTATGTAAGTGACGGAAATCCTGAAATTGTAACTGTTCCTAAAAGCAAGGAAGAGAACGTTGACAAGGATAAACTAAAGGGCAAGGAGCTCCGGATATATTAATCGTATAGTAAAGTCATTTGTTTGATAAGCTTAAAAGCATCTTCTTCAAACGGAGATGCTTTTTTGGCAATTAAGAAAAATTTGTCTTGCTGCTTAAATGCTGCAGTTTTTATCAATATGATCCAAATTTGCATAAAGACTTATACTGTATTATAATAGTGTATAATATTCTGTACATTTAATCTAATATGATATTATAGGGAGTGTTAAAAATGAACAAGGTTAGTTCCAGCAAAAAATCCGGAAGTATCCAAAAAAAAATTCAGACAGATGCTGATGTGAAGAAAAAAGCGGTTAAGCTTGTTATTTCACATTTAAAGAAAAAGATTACCAGGGATTTTGTAGGTTCAGAGCATGTTTCTGAGTGGGTTGAGGATATGGAAAAGATACTTGTGAAAGACGATTTTGATCTTGTTGAATATGTTATGATGAGAAAAAGCCTTAACGATGTTATTGAAAGGACCCTCGATGAAGAAATGCGGTTTAAATTAAGGGATTCATGGTATAGTTTTGGAAGAGCTTTAGACAAGAAAGTAAAAAATTAAAATACTGGGATTAATTATAGAGCAAAAGACAAGTTCAGTTATCAAAACTGAACTTGTTTTTTGTAGGATGGAAATGTTATGAGTTATAAGGGAAATAATGTATTATAAATAGTATAGAAAAAAGCAAAAGCGGGGTAATGCATATGATAGTGAAATGGAGTATTATTAATCCTTATAGCAAGCTTGTAAAAAAAATAAAGAAGGAAATTGTTTTTAACTTACAGAGAAAAGGGATAATGGTATCACAGATTGACGTGGATTTAAAACAAAACAATGTCAGCCTCAAATTGTCAGTAAGTAATAACCTTAATAAAGCAGGCCGTAATTACCTTTACTTAAACTGATTTTTTATCTGTTTTTAAGGAAACGCTTACCTCTATAGGTCAGCGATAAAGGAAGATGAATTAATTAACTTCCTTGGTCAGGTGGAGTTAAGTCTCCGCCTGACTTTCTGAGCGAAGCGAATTGACTAAGGAGGCATGGGTTAAGGGCAGGAGTATCGAAAAAAAGCTTCGGGACATCGGGTCCCTTGCTTTTTGCCGGATTTCCCTTCGAAAAATGGCCCTAAAAAATAATGCAGCATAAATTTATGCTGCATTATTTATGAATCTTTTATATCAGAGCGACTTCAAAAATGACTTGCCCTTTTCAATGGAGGCCTCAACGCTTTTTCTGGCAGGCCCGCCCGGAAGATTTCTTCCGGAAACACATTTTTCAAGGCTTATCTCACTGTAAACATCATTGTCGATCAAAGCTGAAAAGCTTTTGAATTCATCCATACCAAGCTGATCAATGGATTTATTGTGTTCAATACAGTAAAGCACCATTTTGCCGATTATTTCGTGTGCGCTACGGAAGGGAATTCCTTTTTTGACAAGATAGTCTGCACAGTCAGTAGCATTGGTAAATCCCCCCTGCGCGGCATGGTACATATTTTCTTTTTTTATTTTCATGGTTTCAATCATCCTGACAAATACCGGAAGACACATCTTAACAGTATCAACAGCATCAAAAACAGCTTCCTTATCCTCCTGCATATCTT
>JAAZCB010000662.1 GCA_012513545.1 Clostridiaceae bacterium | reverse complement strand
TAATAAAGGGATCAGGCATGTAAATAATAAATCAGTAGTAGTATTTATGGGTATGAAAGTAAAAGATCAATTCAAAAAAGATTATGAATACTGGAATAAGATAAAGGAGTAATATGTTAAATATAAATAGTATATATTGTGGCGATTGCCTTGAAATTATGAAATATATTGATGATGATAGCATAGATGCTATCATAACAGACCCACCATATGAACTTGGATTTATGGGTAAGTTATGGGATTCCTCTGGTGTAGCTTACAATATTAATGTTTGGAAAGAAACTATTCGTATCTTAAAGCCAGGTGGTTATTTATTATCATTTGGTGGTTCAAGGACATATCACAGGATGGCTTGTGCTATTGAAGATGCTGGTTTTGAAATAAGAGATATGATTGAATGGATTTATGGTTCAGGATTTCCCAAAAGTTTGAATATAGGCAAAGCAGTTGATAAGTTACAAGGGAATGAGAGAATTGGAATGGGGATTATAAAACACCATGCACAGAAAGGTGTAGCAGTAGCAGAAGAAAGAGGAGCAGTGGGAGCTGGTGCATTTGGTCAATCAAAAGATGAAGAATTAACAAAAGGCACATCAGAATGGGAAGGTTGGGGTACAGCACTTAAACCAGCACATGAGCCTATCTGTATGGCACGCAAGCCATTAAGCGAAAAGTCAGTAGCTGAGAATTGCTTAAAGTGGGGAACAGGTGGGATTAATATTGATGAGTGTAGAGTGGATTTTATAGATAATAAAGATATTGATGTATATGATAACAATAGACGTGGAATAACAGAGAGAAGTAAATTAAATGAGGGCGATAAAATAACAGAAGATAAGACATACGATGGTGGTTGGAAAAAACAAAATGAGACACCAATTTTACCACTTGGTCGTTTCCCTGCAAATTTAATCCATGATGGTTCCGACGAGGTTGTAGAATTATTCCCTAAAGACGCTAAATCAGGCAAAAGTAATAATAATGCTATAATAGGTGAACAGAGTAATAATATTCCTTTTAGGAGAGGTACATTGTATTCAAGAAATGATTCAGGTTCAGCAGCACGATTTTTTTATTGTGCAAAAGCAAGCAAATCTGAAAGGAATATGGGGTGTGAGGAGGAATATATTTTAAAAGAAGCTACACCAGAAGAAATTAAAAAAGAAATAGAAGAAATACTTGACATCAGTTAATGTTAATGGTATATTTTACTTATGAAAAATCAATATAAGATTAGAACAATTATATGTCAGGGATGCGGTAAAGTAATAACAAAGCGAATGCCAAGAGGAAGAAAATATTGTTCATCGGAATGCTATAGAAATAGTCTTAGACCTCAAAGGAAAACAGGGAAAATAATAAAATGTGAATGGTGTGGAAAAGAAATTTATAAACAAAAGTCATATTTAAATCATAAACATTATTTTTGCAGTATAGATTGTGCTAATAAATGGCAGGCAAGAAATAAAAAAACTTTTATTTGTAAAGTATGTGGTAAAAAATTTAGATTGAGTAAATCATTAGCAGAACAAAAAGGTAGAAATCCAACTTATTGCAGTATTGCTTGCAGGGAAAAAGACCCAGAATATATGGGGCATATTAATGGCAATTTGGTACAACAACACAAAAAAGGATTAAATAAATTAGAATTGACTGGAAGAAAAATTTTACAGGATTTAGAAATAGAATTTAATGAACAGATTTTAATGTTTAATAAGTTTTTAGTAGATGTTTTGTTAAAGAATAAAAAGATAATTATACAATGGGATGGTGTATATTGGCATTCAAAGCCAGAACGAAAGAAATTAGATATAAGCCAAGATGCTTACTTAAAAAAATGTGGATATGAAGTTTTAAGATTTACAGATAAAGATATAAAAAATAACAAGGAGAAAGTAATTGAAAATATCAAAAGAGCAATACAATAGATTACCAAAAGATTTAAAGGGGTGGTTTGAAAAAGGGATGTGTAATAATACACATCCTACTTGAAGCAGTCAAACCATTAGCATTGATGAAATATTTAATTAAACTTGTAACACGAGAAGGTCAGAT
>JAAZCB010000661.1 GCA_012513545.1 Clostridiaceae bacterium | reverse complement strand
GCTTTTGAAAGTCAACATGCATCAATCCGAAAATCAAACCTGTAATCACTATAGCCTTTAAAGCCCCATGCCTTTCAAAGCCTCGCATGATTACTCCCCTGAAAAGTACTTCTTCGCAAATACCTGCCGAAACAGCAATAACAAAAATACTGACCAGGAGCCCGACTAAATCTTCCCCGACAGGGATTTCGGGAAGCTGAATTTTTCCGAAAACAGACTTGATAACCCATAGGTTAAGAAGATTGATTCCCGCTACTACCGGTATTGAGAACAGCATAATCCAGAAAACCAGGAACATATTCCAGAAAGTTGGCTTGTTTAGTCTTAGTACACTTTTAATATCAAACCTCATATAGAAAATATATATCAAAGGCGGAAGCAATATCAAAATAAATTCTGTAATCAGTATGCCTCCGTTAAAATTCCATCTCTGAACTCTGGAGCCGACATATACAAGCAGAAAGATAGTTATTGAATATAATACTCCAACCTGGAATTCGGCAGGTTTTGATAAGTTTTGTTCTTCCACGTCATCAGTCCTCACATTAGAAATTTTTTTGAAGTAACTCCCCTTCATATTATAAATTATTATTTCATACATAACAATGATTTAAGGTAACAAGAAAATAAAAAGCTTCAGGACATCGAGTCCCTCGCTTTTTCCCTCTTTCACTTCGTTCGAAAGAGGTTAATTAAGCCGGTTCTTTTGCCCGTCAATTTCAAAAGAACCGGCCATTACATATACTTTAGCTTAATAATTACATCGTCAGTATTCCGTTAGGAGTATCCATAATCAAAAGAATATTTTCCTCATGTCCGTTATCAGTGTTGATATAGACCAGAAAATCCCTGTCGTTTAATTTTCCCTTAAATTCATAGGTAAACAGCTCAGTTTTATAATCAGTAGGTATAATAGCAAGCCCCGAACTTAATATGTTCATATTTGCAGTTATCAGAGCTCTTGCCTGCTCAAGCGTAATTTTGGGATTTGGAATAGTTCTTTCGGTATGTGAAAAAAGATAGCCTTTACTCTCAAATCCTACTATTTCACCATTGTCAAGTGCTATTTTTACCTTTATGAGATCAGGGTATACAGTTACGTTGTCCTTACTGTATGCATAGTTTATTACTGCTGTACCATCTTCTTTAAGATAATACGTATCTACCATGTTTTTGTATCCATGCTCCTCTAAAAACTTTTTACCTATAGCCTTAGCATCTTCCACTTTTATATTTTCAGCTGCAACAGGCCGGTCATAAAGCATCCATAATATGTGACCGCCTTTCTGAGTTGCATCTACAATTGCTGACTGGTCTTCCGGAACATCTTTGAACTTAACTCTGTAGCTAAAGGTTTTTAAAGGCTCAGCATCATTTTTACCTGTCTCTTCAACTGCTGCAACCTTATCTTTACCGAAAAAGACTGCTACGTCTTCTTTTACCTGCTCAGATGTTTTTACCTCTCCGGTAAGTCCTTTTGGCTCTGTCTGTGTCATATGATCTGAAAAAGGTCCGTCATAAATCAGGGTAGGATACTGCTGAAAAGTCTTATCAATATTTTCAAACTGTTCCTTGGGCATTTCGGAAGATGTCTTTTGAAACAGTGGCGTACCCTTGTTAGCCAGCTGCCCCCATTTTATCCTGCCTGCCGAGAGCTGGTTTCGTAAATCACTCAAGCTTTGCTCAAGCGAAACGGAATAACCGTGAAGGTTTTCAATCAGCTTATACTGTTCATCGGTAAGATTTTTACCCGACATAGTCTGGTTGTTCAGTGAATATGCCAGATCACCAACCTGCGTGAGAAACTTTGAAGTATTTGCCAATATTTCCTGTGACACAGGCAATTGACCCAGATTGGTTTGTGCAAGATTAGCCTGTCTCCATGCCTCCTGCATAGTTGCAGCAGTTTTTGTCGGAGTTGAAGAAATGAGAGACTTAATTAGCAGCACCTCAACATTATTAACATAACCGGACATTTCGTAAAAAGCCCTGTTGTACTGGTTATCCAACTCCTGTCTAAGGTTGGCCGCATGCTTGTATTGGTAGAATCCCCACATTGCAACAGCACCAATTACAACAATTACCATACTGTACATTTTCCTGTCAGACAGTCTTCTTTTTAAATCCAATAATTTTTCTCTTATATTCAAGGCTCTACCTCCTATTATATACCGAAATTATGCTTTCCAATTTTTTTAATTATTTTTCTGCTCCATATCCATTTGCTTGTGGCTGTAGCAGGGTTCCAATAGTATATACAACCGTTAGTTGGGTCCCAGCCGTTTAATGCATCCCTTGCAGCCTTAACAACCGAAGATTTGGGATCTATTGCAACATTTATTTGCCCGTCTGATACAGCAGTAAATGCTCCCGGTTGATAAATTACACCGGCAATTGTTTTTGGAAATTTCGAGTCCCTTGTTCTGTTCAATATAACCGCACCAACAGCAACCTGTCCCTCATACGGCTCTCCCCTGGCTTCTCCGTTAATGGCTCTTGCCAGCAACTGCTCATTGTTTGCCTGACTTGATGCCGCATGTACGCAGCCCCAGGCGCTTGTTGTAGTAAGCCCCATGGCAATCAACGTTTTCTCTCCGGCTATGCCATTTTGCGGCAAATTATATACCATCTGAAAATCCTTTACTGAAAGAAAGGTCTTGCTGTCATACTTGCCGTTTACCTC
>JAAZCB010000660.1 GCA_012513545.1 Clostridiaceae bacterium | reverse complement strand
AGTAGCAGACAAGTGGAAGAATGCATATGGGAAATATGAATGATGCGCCATCCTTTCCTGTAATATCTTGTTTGAATTATTGTATGGTCGGATATTGCTAGTTTCCCGAACATATATGCCGATTTTGATGGAATAGAAGAAAGGAGGCTGATGGAGTAAATGGAATATCAAAAGCTGCTGAATATAAGCGATGACTGGCTGAAATACGCGGTCCGTCTTAACCTGTGCCACGAACCAAAGGATAATCTTGTTAACATCAGAAATGCGGCGTTGGCAGATACCCGTATAAAGAGATACCTTACAGATATTGCAAACTTCCATAGCGCTCTAGTGACAAATCATAAGAATCCCGATTTGCCAATACAAAAATTGCTGTTTCTGATTGACCTCGGATTTGATACGGAAGTCCCGGAAATCGAAGCAGCCGTCGATGAGATTCTTAAGCATAAGGATGAGCACGGCATTTATCAGTCTATGACCAATGTGCCAAAGCATTTTGGCGGTACTGGTGAAGATGTATTTAGCTGGTGTCTGTGCGACGCGCCCTTGCTTTTGCTCGCCTTGTTAAAGGCGGGTATGGATTATGGTAAATACATCAAACCCGGTGTTGATCATCTGGTTTCCTTATGTCGTAATAACGGATTCCCTTGTTCCGTGTCATCTGAACTGGGCAAGTTTCGTGGCCCTGGGAAAAAGGACGACTGTTGTCCATATGCGACATTGATTATGGCTGATTTGCTGTCGTATATCCCGGAATATCACGGTTCCCAGGTTGCCACTTCCTCTGTGAAAGCGTTGCTGAACCTATGGGAAAAAAGCCTTAATCAGCATCCTTATATGTTCTATATGGGGACGGACTTCCGTAAGATGAAAGCACCTTCGTGCTGGTATGATATTATCAGCGTAGCCGGAGTTCTGAGTAAATACGAATTTGCGCGGGATGACCGGCATTTTCTTGAAATGATTGAGCATATAAAAGGCAAACAAGATAAGGATGGTTTTCTCACCCCTGAGTCAGTATACCAGAAATTAAAAGACTGGGATTTTGGCCAGAAAAAAGTGCCATCGCCTTATTTGACGTACCTTTGCTATCTGATTTTTGAGCGATTGAAATAATGCACATATAACAAGGCACCCTACGTCAAAATTTCGTAGAGTGCCTTACTTACTCTTTTACTCTTATGCTTCCACATCCACTGTTACACCGGACTTGAATTCTACAGTGAATTTGTCCTCGTAAACGGTGACTTTTTCAATCAACCGCCGGATAAGTTACTCATCGTATTCGGCGAGGGCGGTGGATTGCTTTTTTAGGAATGTGCTCATGTCGGAAATCCATTTTTCAGCTCATCCCGTCTGTAGCTCATGAATCCGTCGGTTACGCTTTCCTTTTTGAACTGTACTTTGTGGATTTTCGGGTATTCCTAGTCTCTGTTTGAATAACGTTGCTGCGGGAAACCTTCTCGATTTGTACGGCTTCAAACATTTCTCTGCTGATAATAGCCGGATGATGACCATAAACGCAATAACCATCTCTGTCGCTTTGAGTTTTCTCAGGGTCAAGAATTGTAGAGTCTCCGGTATATTTATTATTATTTAGAATCATCTCGATGGACTGTTTGCACCATAGTATTTTATTTGTCGGGGAGTTGATTCCATTTTCAAGTAACAACCTACGCAGACCTAAAATACTGTATCCTGCCAGATAGCTTTCAAAAATCAACCGAACTGCAGATGCTTCTGGCTCTTTGATGACCAGATTGCCGTCTTTGTCATGGTCGTAGCCAAAGCACTTTTTAGAGTAAAGCTTTGAATTGATACCATTTTCTTGTACTTTATGTTCTTTGTAGTTATTGTATCATTTATTGATTCATGAGTCTATATTGGATAGGAGAATAACCACCTAAAGTAAGTTTGATT
>JAAZCB010000001.1 GCA_012513545.1 Clostridiaceae bacterium | reverse complement strand
GAATACAGTTTGCAACATTTAATACAATTTATCAGCTCTGGGATGACTTAATCAAAGGACGGATGGAAAGGGCTGAAAGCATGCTGATGCTACCCAGCTATTTTCATTTTCGTCTAACCGGTGTCAAGATGCTGGAATACACCCATGCAACTACAACCAGTATGATTAACGTTAATACACATACTTGGGATCATGAGATTTTGGACAGGCTGGGATATAAAAAAGCATTGTTCAAAGGGATCAGTCAGCCTAAAACTCTTGTAGGAGAGTTCACTGAAGAGATTTCAAAGATTGTAGGGTATAAGGCTTTAGTGGTTTTGCCCGCGACACATGACACTGCTAGTGCCGTAATTGCTGCTCCACTTGATTCCAAGACCCCATATATATCTAGTGGCACTTGGTCTCTTCTTGGGGTTGAGCAAGATAAGGAACGAACGGACGAACTGTCACGAGAGGCAGATTACTCTAACGAGGGAGGGCTGGATGGGACCTTTCGCTTCCAAAAAAACATAATGGGACTTTGGATGATACAGCGTGTTCGAAAAGAATTGAATGATAAATATGATTTTGAGACCCTGACTAACTTGGCAAGGCTTAGTCCGGTGGACTATGAAATAGACGTTAATGATTTGCGTTTTCTGTCACCTGACAGCATGACTGAAGAAATATTTTCGGCTGTCGGGAAAAGATTGAGTGTTGGTGAAACTGCGTATGTAATATATAATAATTTAGCTCGGTATTATGCACGTTCATTAAATGATTTGGAAAAAGTGTTGGGAAAACAATATAAAACTTTGAACATTATCGGCGGTGGAAGTCAAAACAGCTTGTTAAACGAGCTGACTAAACAAAAGACAGGGCGAAAAGTGATTGCTGGGCCAGCAGAATGTACGGCAATAGGCAATCTACTGGTGCAGATGATGTCGGCAGGAGAGTGTCTCTCCGTAAAAGAAGGTAGAAAACTCATAAAAAAATCTTTTGACATTAAGGAAGTATGATTGGTTCAACCAATGGTTAGTTTAGAAAGTTTGCGGGAATAAACTAAAGGAAGTATGATTGGTTCGACAAATGGTTAATATTGGATGTTTGCGATAATAACCTAATAGAAGTAAAATAATAACACAAGTAAAAACTGGGAGAAATAACAAATGAAAGATATTATCAATGCACCCTTTGTGAGGGAAATGTGCGAAGCAACAGCGAATATGTATCGTCTTGGATGGGATGAGCGAAATGGCGGTAATATTAGTTATCTGCTTGAGGAAAAAGAAGTTAGCGAATATCTAGACTTGAAAAGGGTATTACGCAAAATTCCTACCAGCTTTTCTGCAGAGAAGCTTATTGGAAGAATCTTCATAGTAACTGGTACCGGAAAATACTTTAAAAATGTGGAAAAGGATCCAGAGACAAATCTCGGCATCGTACGTATAGGGGCTGACGGAACCACTGCCGAACTATTATGGGGTTTCAAGGATGGAGGAAAATTTACATCAGAGTTTCCAACGCATATGATGAGTCATATTTCCAGGCTGGAAGTAGACAAAAAACATCGTATTGTGATGCATACCCACCCCACCTATACAATAGCTATGAATACGGTTTGCCCGCTGGACGAAAAAGATTTCACACACAAGCTTTGGCAGTCAAACACAGAAGCGGTAATAGTATTCCCGGATGGTGTAGGAATATTACCCTGTATGATATGTGGGACAAATGAAATAGGAATAGAAACTGCCGAGAAAATGAAAAAATTCCGCCTAGTAGTCTGGACAAATCACGGGATCTACGGGACAGGTGCAACGATGGATGAGGCTTTTGGCTTGATTGAAACAGTGGAAAAAACAGCACAGATATATATGCTGACACTAGGGAAAGCAGTAAACATTATTCCGGATGATATTATTAGAGGCCTTGCTGAACTATGGAATTTAAAGCCTCTCGATGGAGTCTTAAAATAAATTATTAAATATTTAGAAAATATAATAAGGAGAAACTGATATGGCAGAGAACAGATTGATTGGTGATTATCCTTTAATAGGTATAAGGCCTACTATAGATGGAAGACGAGGCCCCTTGAAGGTTAGGGAAAGTTTGGAAGTGCAGACCATGAACATGGCTAAAAATGCGGCTAAACTCATAGAAAATAACGTTTTTTATTCAAGCGGAGAAAAAGTTAAGGTAATAATTGCCGATACGACAATAGGGAGAGTTGCTGAAGCTGCAGCATGTGAAGACAAATTCAAAAAAGCCGGGGTAGCTATTACTTTGACGGTTACTCCTTGTTGGTGTTATGGATCAGAAACCATGGATATGGACCCAAACACAATAAAAGCCGTGTGGGGGTTTAATGGCACTGAACGTCCGGGAGCGGTATATTTGGCAGCAGTTCTAGCTGGTCATGCTCAGAAAGGTTTGCCAGCTTTTGGCATTTATGGACGAGATGTTCAGGATTTGGACGACACCACAATTCCAAACGATGTATCCGAAAAGATTCTCAGGTTTGCGCGCAGTGCAGTTTCGGTTGCAACCATGCGTGGAAAATCATATCTTCAAATAGGTTCGATTTGTATGGGCATAGCTGGTTCTATTATTGACTCGGCTTTATTTGAAGATTATCTCGGGATGAGGGTGGAAAGCGTTGATGAAGTCGAAGTAATAAGAAGAATGGAAAAAGGTATTTATGACGAAAAGGAATATAATAAGGCGCTTAATTGGATAAAAACAAAGTGCAAGCCGGACATTGATAAGAATCCGCCTAAGATGCAAAAAAGTAAAGAGGAAAAGGAAAAAGACTGGGAGTTCACAGCTAAGATGGCTTGTATCATAAAAGATCTGATGAACGGAAACAAGAATCTTCCTGTAGGAGCTGAGGAAGAAGCAGCAGGACATAACGCAATTGCCGCGGGCTTCCAGGGTCAAAGACAATGGACAGACTTTTACCCTAACTGTGATTTTCCTGAAAGCATACTTAATTCCTCGTTTGACTGGAATGGTGCAAGGGAGCCGTATATTCTTGCCACAGAAAATGATAGCTTAAATGGCATATGTATGCTATTTGGAAAGCTTCTTACGTCAAGAGCTCAAATCTTTGCCGATGTCAGAACATATTGGTCGGGCGATGCGGTTAAGAGGGTAACCGGCCATGTTCTGAAGGGAAAAGCAAAAGAATCGGACGGATTTATTCACTTGATTAATAGCGGGGCTGCATGTGTGGATGCTTGCGGTGAAGTAAAAGATTCAAGCGGCAACGCAATTATGAAAAAGTGGTGGGAAATGACAGATAAGGACATAGATGCATGCATGAAAGCAACCACTTGGCCTTATGCTGACTTGGGATATTTCCGCGGTGGCGGGTACTCCAGCCGGTTTGTGACCAAAGCGGAAATGCCTTGCACTATGATGCGATTAAATATGGTCAAAGGCTTGGGCCCTGTAATGCAAATTGCTGAGGGCTGGACTATAAAATTGCCAGATGAAGTGACAGACAAGCTTTGGAAGAGAACAGACTATACCTGGCCATGCACTTGGTTTGCGCCTAGGGTTACAGGAGAGGGGGCCTTCAAAACAGCATACGATGTGATGAATAATTGGGGCGCAAATCATGGGGCAATCTCATATGGGCATATAGGGGCAGACTTAATCACAATGTGCTCTATATTAAGAATTCCCGTATGTATGCACAATGTAGACGAAGATCGGATTTTCCGTCCAGCATGCTGGAATGCGTTCGGTATGGATAAAGAAGGTCAGGACTATCGTGCATGCAAAGCATACGGAGCGATGTATAAAAAGTTTTAAGACAACATGCAATGGTTTATGAAAACTTTTCTTGTTAGTAAATTGTTTCGGATAAAAAAGGATTAGTACAACGGGCAATGGTTTTGAAAATTGTTCTTGGTTAAAAAATTATTATCAAGGAGATATAGTATGAGGATTTGTTTTTTAGGTGCGGGAAGTACAGTATTTGCAAAAAGTGTGATGGGTGACTGTATCTTGACTCCGGAACTGGGAGAGTTTGAAATTGCTCTTCACGATATTAATGAAAAGCGATTAGAGGAATCATATAAGGTGATTTCAAAATTGAACGAGAAGTACGAAGGGAAAGCTACTGTACTAAAGTTTCTTGATAGAAGAGAAGCTTTGAAGGGTGCGAATTTCATTATTAATGCAATTCAAGTGGGGGGATATAAGCCTTGTACGGTGACAGATTTTCGCATTCCCAGAAGATACGGTTTGCAACAGACTATTGGAGATACTTTGGGGGTCGGGGGGATAATGCGAGCGTTGAGGACCTTTCCTGTCTTGCAGGAGTTTGCAAAAGACATCGAAGAAGTTTGTCCTGATGCCTTCTTTTTGAATTACTCTAATCCCATGGCTATGCTAACCGGATATTTGCTTTCAAACACAAAAGTAAAGGCAGTGGGGTTGTGTCATAGTGTTCAATCATGTGTTCCAAGACTTTTAAAAGAGCTGAAAATAGATATTGACCCTGAAACAACAAAGTGGGATATATATGGAATAAACCATCAAGCTTGGCTGCTTTCAGTAAACGACAAAGATGGAAATGATATTTATCCGGAAATAAAAAGGATTGCAAAAGGCCGAAAGCCGACATTATTTGCTTTAGCAGATAAGGTGCGGTTGAAGATGATGGATACTTTTGGATATTACATTACCGAAAGCAGTGAACACACATCTGAATATGTTCCATGGTTTATTAAGAGGATAAACTTTTTATATTGGGCAAAATACTTAATCCCCCTAAATGAATACCCCCGCCGTTGCCGTTTGCAAATACTGAGGTGGAACATTACTGCAAGAAAAATTATGAAAGGGAAAATAATGGATCACAAATTAAGCAGTGAATATGGGTCTCGGATTATTACGGGCATATGGACAAATAAACCATATAACTTTCACGGCAGTGTTTTAAATAGTGCGGGTCTTATCCCCAATCTTCCAAGAGAAGCATGCGTAGAGGTTCCAATTATTTGTGACAAGGAAGGTTTTCATCCTCAGACATGCAAACCACTACCAGAACAATGTGCAGCTATAAACTGTTCAAATATCACTCCTCAGCTGCTTACCTTGAAAGCAGCAAAAACGGGTAAACTTCAAGATATTGTACACGCTGTTGCGATGGATCCACATACCGGGGCAGTATTGACTCTTGAAGCTATTGAAAAAATGACCCGTGCTTTATACAAGAAGCATAGAAAAGATGGATATCTGCCAGAATACAAATAACTTACTTTGAGGTTACTAAATATGCAAAAATGGGAAACTCATCTTCATACAATCAGGGGTAGCGGCTGCGGAAAAGTGTCTGCTCGAAAAATAGCAAAGATATATTCTAAAGCGGACTACAAAGGGATAATATACACAAATCATTTCAACCTCGCTTGTTTTGAGAATGAGTATCCCTGCAAGAAGAACAACTGGGTAAAAAGATATGTAAATGAGTTCAAACGTCTGAAGAGTTTTTGTGCGGTTTATGGTATCAAGGTTCTGATGGGATTAGAACTATCCCTTAATGGACAGGAAAAGCGTTTCCGCAGACCACAGTATTCCGAAATTCTTCTTTATGGTATATCTCCTGAACAGGTTTTAGAATACGGATTGAGTCTTATAAATCAAAGCCAAAAAAGTCTTTTCGAACTCGCCGAGAAAAAAGGTTGGATTATTGTTCAGTCTCACCCATTCAGAGGGAATGTAGTTCCCCTTGATTTTTCTCTTTTGCATGGATTAGAGGTATTTAACGGAAATCCACGTCACGACAATCACAATGAAAAAGCAGAGGAAATGGCAGAACGGTTTAAGCTCATTAAAACCTCAGGAAGTGATTTTCACCAAAAAAATGATATTGGATGCGGCATGTATTTCCATGACGAGGTAAGAATCGATACCGAAAGTGATTTCGCGCAGGCTCTTCGCTCTCATAAAGGTGAGTTAATAAAGAGATAGACTGGATTTTCTACTAAAAATTTATCTATTTTCGAGAGCTAAGAAACTTTTTTTTGACGGCAAATTGAAGGACTTCCCCCATAGTTACATAGAAAAAATGGAAAATTTCATTCAAGAAATGGGAGAGTTTTCTTCTATTG
>JAAZCB010000659.1 GCA_012513545.1 Clostridiaceae bacterium | reverse complement strand
ATTTCTGTCTTGACCTTCAATATACCCCATAAATCCACCTTTTTCTAATTTATTCTTGGTATAATTATACCATATTTATGGATTTATGTAAAATATTTCGTTGACTTTTCACACAGTCTGACGGTTCATTGACACAAAAGATAGTCCGTAGCTTACCTTTCACGATGTTGAATACAAAATGTATTCTCTAAAAGAACAACTAATTGCAAAAGATCAAATTGAAGCTGAAGTAACTGAAGAGAGCAGTACGTTTATAGTCAATGAAGGCTACATTGAATTTAATGGAACTGATAATAGGATTATTTTAAAGGAATGATTTAATGGATAAAAGTTTAACTTTATATATTGCGTGACGGAGAACCGTCCCCTGACATGCCGTCCCCTGACATGCCTGTATTTATAATTTATAACACAAGAAAACCACCGATTACTCGATGGTTCCTTATTGGTGTGGACGGTGGGACTTGAACCCATATGGTCGCTCATACGCCCCTCGCCCCTCAGGGTGGGGCGAGTTTTATATCATTTATTAACGGATCTGATAGTCTATAATACTTATCACAGGTGCTTTGACCAAAGTATCTAAAAACTAAATATAGTCAACTTTAAAAAATTCTAAAAGTTTTTTATAAGAATCCTTCTCAGTGTTATAAGTATTAGGAATATCTGCTTCAGTTAATCTATCAGCCAAACCATCATCCTCCCATGACTTATTTGTTTTATCAATTAATAATTTCCTTATAGTTTTATGTTCTTTTCGACTACATCTTACAAGAATTGTATTATAATCTTCACTTAAATCACTGATAATAAATCTGTCTTTATTTCTTAGATCACGAAAAACACATAAATTATTTATATCATCTAATCCTCCCCCATTATATAATGCCTTATCAAATTTTTCTCTATCAAATTGAATTTCCATAATATTAGATAATTCAATTAGTACATCTTCGATAATTTCACCTGATATTGCTGTACTATACTGATATAAATCATTATTCATAAATTTTACCCCTCCAATTTTAAATTTATGGAAAATATTTACCACCCCAGGTTATTGTTACTTTTATGTTAGGAAACTCAATGGCAAACTGCTCTGCTGCATAAAGACAACTACCACAAGGTTCATATCTTACATGTATATCTAATTTTCCTTCAACATTTGCGTTTCCATATTTATTATAAATTTGTACTCGCCAATATTCAAAAAATTTTTTTTCTGAATCAGCATGTCTTGGGATGTAGCCTCCATTTTCTTTCCCTGGTACGCCTGTACCCTTTTCTGCTCTACACCATTTATAAGACCCATTTTCTATGTATGGTGCATCATTGCTACCGTAAGATTTCTTGCCACTAGGGGTGTTTTTAGTTCCATTTAAATTATTTGAAGTAAATTTACTTGAAGCTACACATTTATCTGCTCTCATTTTATTTTGTATATATTCTTTATAAGATAATTGTGATTGTTTGTATAAATCACTCTGAGTGGTAAGGTCTTCTTTTGTACCAACTTTAAGATTAGTATGTCCCAAATTAGCATCTCTGCCCAATTCTTTTGCATTTTCATATTTGGTTTTAGAATTAGTCGCATTGGCAATGTCTGTAGGATTGGAACCTTCCATATTGCTGCTTGACATTTTACTTTTTGTCTCTTGCATTTTATTATAAGAATTATCCAAGCCGATCTTACAAATATTCGCAGTGACAGTAAAGATACAACTTGCCATAACTGATGTTTGAGCTATTCCTGCTGCTCCAGCCGATACAGTTATACCAACTCCTGTACAAGCAGCAACTCCAGCGACTGCTAATGAACCAACAGCAACAGCATCTGCAACTAATGCTGTTGCTGCACTAGCTGCACCCGCAGCATTAAAAAAGCTTATTGACATACAGTCAACTATTAATTTTCCTGCGGTGAAATAAAAGTTTTCATAATATGTTCTAAGGCCCATAAATTGACCTATTCCAAAACAGAAATTATCATCAATTCCTGCTTCAACACCTTTAGCAAACATTACAAAATCATCAGTTGATACAGATTCATTATCAATTCCAGCAACGTTTGCTAAGTGGGCTAGAATAGCAGCTTTAGCATGTGCAACGACTAATTCACGAACAATTCCTTGAGATGATAAAGTATCTTGTGATGATTCATTAACTGAAGCTATTCCGGTTCCATCGGGAACAGAAGCGTAGGTACCTGTTGAATGCCAATCACCTGTAAGAAAAGAGTATACTTGTCCCTCAGTACTACTGCCTTGAGATACTATTATTTTGCTAAGAGTACCAGTATTCACATTTATATCTTTTTCATTAAAATAATAATTGTATCCATTAAAATCACTATTAATACGATATATAATATCTCCTTGATCAGCGGGAAAAACATTTATCAGCTCTAGGACATATCTTTTGAGGTATGAAAAGTCCGTACTGTTAACTTTACCGTCATGATTAACATCTGCTGCTTCAAAATTATCAGATGTGAAATTTACATCTATTCCAAGAATATATCTCTTTAATAAAGATATATCAGTACTATTAATTTTACCATCAAGATTTATATCACCATGCATAAT
>JAAZCB010000658.1 GCA_012513545.1 Clostridiaceae bacterium | reverse complement strand
CCATAAATCCACCTTTTTCTAATTTATTCTTGGTATAATTATACCATATTTATGGATTTATGTAAAATATTTCGTTGACTTTTCACACAGTCTGACGGTTCTTTGACACGCATGCGTGTCAAAGAACCGTCCCCTGTCACATTCTGGTATATAAATTTACAGCTTATCTATTATATGATTATCAAATATATGATAAACTTATAATTATGGTTTAAATATTTAAAGCAGGCAAAAAGGATTTAATTTTAAACCCGAAGTTATATAGCTATGATGTACAAAGAATCACATATGGGATATAGCGAATTATCAAAAGGTTGCAGACAGATAATTTGTAAGAGATCAGAACTACTATTATTATCAGTATTATCAAGCTTTTCCTGTTTTGAATATTGGATTGGATACATATTATTACGGAATAATACTAAAAATCAACATGGTTATGTAATAAACTTGGTTGGGGGGTAAAATATTGACCAATATATGCCATAGATTCAATTTGTATTGCAAAACAGTCAAAGTATTTTTGATAATAATAAGTGTTTTACTTTTCTTGTTCCTTGTAGGGTGTGATAGCGTTAATGATACTGATAATGGTGATTTATTATCTCTTTCACCATCTACACAGGAAGTAAATGCAATTCAAAGCACGCATGCATTACTTAATGCAGATATTAGTAGTCTTGACGATCAATTAGACAGTTCGGGATTTCTTAGATCTTCATTGCAGGATGGTTATTATGTGAGGTTGGACGGTAAAATTATTACAAAAGTGATGGGAAGGAATATATTTAGTGAGAAACCTGTTAATGGAAAATATTTAACTGAGACTGGTATTGAAGATTTGTTAGAATTAGATGGATATTTGAGTATTGAAAAGGTTTTCTCCTACGATAAAAAAGTGGTTTATGTTGGGCAACGCAAAACTAATAATAGAAATGATAAGTTTAGAGAAATTATAATCCAAAATTTTCTTACAGGGAATAAGGAGAGCATTGAAATAGGTTTTCATTCATCTAATTCCTGTTATATTTTAGGAAACAGATTGTATTTTGATGAATTCGTTACTGATCAATTTAACGATAAAAAATATAAATATATTGTAAAATACTTGAACCTTGACTCTTTAGAACAGAAGACTGTATTTACTTATGATAAAGAATTCGATTATGCTCGGTTTGTTCTAAAGGAAGATGGTGAAATTGCTTTCATAGTAAGTGACAGTATGGGAATATCACAAATATATAAGTATAGTAGTGGCGCTGTTGAGGAGGTTGTCAAAAAAAGATGGTGTAACCTTATTGATTATGATAAGAGAGGGATTTTCTATACAGCACCGACGTACACTAATGATGAATTAAGTAATTTTACAAATTCAGCACAAATAAATGAGTATGAGTTTAATTTAAAGCCTGAAAAGGAAGAAGAAAAAGTTTTACTTAAGGTTGATAAATTTGGAGATTTTAAAATTTTCGATAACTTTTTCTTATACGTAGATTTATATTCTCAAGATTTTATTATGAAGTATAATTATGAAGGTGTTCAACTGGATAAATATGATTTAATAAATTGGCCAAATTTCGGTAAGCGTGTTTTTACTATTTCCAACATAATTTATGGTGACGGAGTAATGCAAAACCTTTTTTATAGGCAAGATACAAATGAGTTGGAGATTCAATCAATAAATATTGATTAAAGAGTAATGGTACCAAAAAATATTATGTTAATTCAGTCAATCGGAAACAGGATTTTCTATAAATGAAGGGGCCCCGGTCTTCAATTCTTCAATAGCGATGGAATGTGGTATCTGAGTATTCCTGGTGCGAATTGTTAATTGCAGTAGTCATATGGTTTATATGAATGCACAGTTTATTGCGGCGTGCTGCCGTTGAAGGTGGTTTAACGTATACCGAGGAGGAAACAAAAAATGATAAAAAACAAATTAGAAAGTATTATGTTAATAATTACGCTGTTGTTGATGCTCAGTGGATGTGAAAATAATCAAAATGTAGTTAATACTATTACTACTTCACCGCCACCAACTTCGGATGTTACATTAACTCCAGAGATTGCGCCGACGACAGAGTCAACCGCTACACCTATATCATTACCAACCCAAACTCTACAAGAACTTTCTATGAAAGCTTATGAGAAATTTATGAAAAATGAAATGAAGGTATCCTTTGACCGTTTTATGACAAAAGACTATATGGAGGAAGCATTATACAATAAGGGAAGTGGCTATACGCTTTCGGAATTACTCCACGTAGTAACTTCGCATTATTTTAAATACTCTGAAAAAAAGAAAATAGATTATATGGATTACAGCTATATCGATTGTGGTAAGGATGGAGTTAACGAATTGGTTCTTCGCTTCAATGGTATGGACATTTATGAGGAAAGTACTCTTGTTTATATCATAAAATATATCGAGGGTAAACTGTCTGTTTGTTATTATTACGAGACCTGGTCCAGAAGCGAATCTACAATTAATGAATACGGATATTATCAGTCTAATGGAAGCAATGGAGCAAGCAATCATAGTGAAGAATATAGTGTAATTGACAAGGATGGAAACTGGCAGTTTATTGCATCTATTGAAAGTGAACTCGATATCAATCAGCTTTCCTGGTCTGACGAGTTGAAGCAGATTCCCAAAGTGGCAGAGGCAAAGGGAATATCAGGTAATATTGAACTAATTACAGTATGCTTTGATAATAACGAAAATGTAATTAATTCGAGTGTGGATGAAAATAAAGAGCGTTTCTACACATTTAAAGTTTATAACGATAATTGGGAACCCATCAAGGATGAAAACCTTTATACGAACAGCATTTATAAAGAAATCTTTGATGAGGCATTGGTACCATTTATTACGCCGGATGAGGTTTCGAAAATGATTTTGAAAAAAGAGGA
Organism: Clostridiaceae bacterium; assembly: GCA_012513545.1. The sequence goes on along the minus strand of JAAZCB010000658.1, from coordinate 252 downwards.
AAAGGTGGGAGCTACGGCTGAAATCAAAGAAGGGGCAGAATTGACATGGAAGACTTTCATGGAAGACTTTCACCATGGAGTGACATGGAGTGACATGGAGTGACAAGGAATCGTGGAGTGACAAGGAACCGTCAGACTGTGTGAAAAGTCAACGAAATATTTTACATAAATCCATAAATATGGTATAATTATACCAAGAATAAATTAGAAAAAGGTGGATTTATGGGGTATATTGAAGGTCAAGACAGAAAT
>JAAZCB010000657.1 GCA_012513545.1 Clostridiaceae bacterium | reverse complement strand
GGATTTTTCAGCTCACGTACATGGAAATTTGGTATAAGAAGTGCGATTCAGAGATTTGTTTTAGATGGAGGTAATGGTTTAAGCTTAAATGAATTCTCTAAAAAATTCATTGATTATTGGCATTCAAAATATAGTAATGAGGAATTTGTAAGCCGATTTATTGCTCCTAATATGACTTGGATGCGGGCGTATGAAGAAATGAAGAGTGAAGGGGTTCTTTCTTCAGGTAAGGATGCAAAGAAACTTATTATAGACATTGAGCATCGACTTAGTTATGAAATAATGCTTGAATATGGCTTGATGAGCAGAACCGGAAGAACGCTTGAAAAGTCAGGCTGCTCAACCATTATGTTTGACAATCGCACCATTGAAACTGTAGCAGATGTTGTTAGAGAAAGAGTTGTTAATGAATTGAGTGCATTTGCAAACACAGATATACTGGTGTTTAGACAGATGGTTATAGGTTTTTTGGATATGATGCGTTCTAATGGTGCATTTAATGATAAAGTGTATGGCCTTTATACTGTAAATGAGGGTAAAGATTATCTCATTTCGAATAGTATAGAAAAGTGGCTTCCCGGAGTAAAAGCTGGTAGGAATACACCTAGGTTTATTTATGAGCCGACAGCAAAACAAACAAAAAAGATATACAACTTTGATTCTCTTTATTATTCTAAACATGCTAATTGGATAGAATGTTGTGCTACAGAAATATTTGTAGGAAAAGAGGTATATGATGAAACGGCAAGGATAATACTTGGTGAGCTTATAAAGGCAGGTGTTGTAGTTCCTATGCCTTCGAATGATAAATTCTCAGTATGGGCACTTGATAAAAATAAAGTATTTATTTCAGGTAACGTTAATCAGCTTGTTTGTGATGTCTGCGGACAATCAATTTCAGTAAGTACTGAAAATGTTGAAATGTGGAAGGAAGCTAGATGTCCAAGAAATAATTGTTCAGGAACGCTTATTGTAAACGATGAGGCTGCACTAGGGTACTATGGTAAGTTGTTTAGCACAGGCGATATTGTTAGAGTGAGTGCAAAGGAGCATACCGGTCTTCTTGAGCGTGATGACAGAGAGGAGCTTGAACGTATATTCAAGCGTAATTCAAGTGCTGCAAAACCTTGGGATAGCAATGTTTTATCCTGCACTCCGACACTTGAAATGGGTATTGATATCGGAGATCTATCTTCGGTTATTCTTTGCAGTGTTCCTCCCGGACAGGCACAGTTCTTGCAGAGGTCAGGCCGTGCAGGCAGAAAGGATGGAAACGCTTTAGTTTTATCGGTAGCGAATGCAAGACCTCATGATTTATACTTTTATGCAGAACCTATGGAAATGATGGCAGGTAATGTAGAACCGCCTAAAATCTTTCTAAAAGCTTCAGCAGTATTGGAAAGACAATTTGTTGCATATTGTATGGATTGCTGGGTTAAGAAGGGTGTAAAAGAGAATGCAATACCTAAAAACGTGAGAGTTTGCATATCCAGATTAAAAGAACACCCTGAAGATATTTTTCCGTTTAATTTTCTTAAATATGTACAGAGCAATCTTTCTAGTCTGCTTCGTACATTTCAGCAAATGTTTTTGGAAGAACTTGATGACAATGCAAAGGAAGAAATACGAATTTTTGCACAGGGTAATAAGTTTAAGGATAGTCCGATGCATTTAAAAGTATTGGAATCTTTTGAATCATTGAAACAGCAGAGAGATGCCTTGGCGGAAAGTATCAAACAGTTAAATAAACTTATTAAGGAGCTAGAAAATAAGCCTAAGGATAGTTCATATGAAACAGAGATTAAAGAACTAAAAAGTGAGAAAAATGCCCTTGGCAATGTGGTAAAAACCCTGATAAATAAAGATGTGTTTGAATTCTTGTCTGATGAGGGGTTGTTGCCAAACTATGCATTCCCTGAGGCAGGGATAATATTAAAGGCCATTTTATATAGAAAAGAAGATGAGGAAAAGGAAGGAGCTGAAAACAAAAAGCGAAAATACGAGAAGATGATATATGAGTATAACCGCTCGGCATCAGCAGCTATAAGCGAGTTTGCACCTCTTAATGATTTCTACGTAGATGGTAGGAAGCTTACTATAAATCAGGTTGATTTGACAACTTCACAGACTTCAAAATGGAGACTATGTCCTTCATGTTCTCACTCACAGATTGAAGAAACTGGTAAAGATACAGCGGCATGTCCGCAATGTGGGAGTCCTGCTTGGTCAGATTCCGGGCAAGTTCGTACAATGCTTAAGGTTCAGATGGTATATTCCAATATGGATTATTCAAAGAGCCTTATTGGTGATGAAAGTGAAGACAGAAGTTCAAAGTTTTATTGTAAGCAGCTTATGGTTGATGTAGATGAGAATACTGATATTAATAAAGCTTTTAGGATGGATAATGAAGAATTTGCTTTCGGATATGAGTTTGTGAAAAAAGCTACCCTTCGTGAAATTAATTACGGTGAAAAGGATATAAACGGCGAAAAGCTAACTGTTGCAGGAAATGAAGATGTAAGAAAAGGGTTTAGGATTTGCAAATATTGCGGAAAAATCCAGCATGAAAAAGGTAAGCCTGAACATACCTTTACCTGTAAGTCCAGACAGCCTCAATCAGGGAATGCAGATTCGGTTGAAGAGTGTCTTTTCTTATACAGAGAGTTTAATACAGAAGCACTCAGGTTACTTGTTCCAGCAACAACTATGGATACTTCAAGGGTGAGGTTGGAGTCGTTTACTGCGGCATTTATGCTTGGCATGAAAGAGTATTTTGGAAATGTTGATCATTTGCGTGCTTGTTTGAGTGAAGTTCCTGTTCCTAATGCTGATTATAGAAAACAGTACCTTGTTATTTATGACTCTGTGCCAGGTGGAACAGGATATTTAAAGCAGCTTATGCAGAATGAAAATGCTCTTATTCAGATATTTGAGAAGGCACTTGATGTGTTGGAAAAATGTGAATGCAAGCGGGATATTCAAAAAGACGGATGTTATCATTGCTTATACGCATACAGACAGAGTCAGAATATAGGTCAGATATCCCGTTCGACAGCAATAAGGATACTTAAACAGATACTAAGTGGCAGGGATAATATCGAGGAAATTGAAAAACTCGGTAACGTACCTGTTAATTCATTATTTGAAAGTGAGCTCGAGAGAAGGTTTATTGAGGCTTTGTCACAAACCGGAAATCAAAAGAGAAAAGTTGTTATTACCAAAGAACTTGTAAAAGACAAGGAAGGCTATCTCTTAAAAGTTGGTGATAACAGTTGGGAAATTGAACCACAGGTGGATTTAGATGAAGAAAACAATGTTTGTGTAAAAACACGTGCCGACTTTATTCTGTGGCCTGTTAGGACTAGTGGAAATCAAAAGCCGGTTGCAATATACACAGACGGATTTTTATTTCACAAGGACAAAGTAGATGGTGATACTTTGAAAAGGGAAGCTATACGAAGAAGTAACAAATTCAGGGTATGGATATTAAGTTGGAAGGACGTACAGAATGTGTTTAAAGTGCAATCTGACTATGCTACCCCGACTCTGTTACCTGAGAAGATGCCCAGCGGAAAGAATATGTATAAACCCACTATAGAGGCAGAAAATGCCGGAGCTCTTGAGCCTGAAAAAGCGACAACTTTAGAGTTGCTGATGAATTACCTTGAATTACCTGATGCAGAAAGACTGTTTGAAGTACATGCTCGGGCTTATGCATTGTCACTTCTAGAACCTGTTAATTTGAGCAATAGTATGGTGTTTACAGATTGGAACTATATTGCAGCTAGGATTATAGATAGTTTAGAATTGAGAGATAAACCGTTTGAATTCGGTAAGACCTTCTATGGCAAATGGATACCAAGAGCATCAAACTCACATTTGACAATTTTGGCAGGGATTGATGTAACTGATATGCAGAAGAAAAAGACAAAAGCTGATGTAACTGTTTGTGCGGTATTAAATGATAACCCGGACAATAGGACAGATAAATATGAAGAAGAGTGGAACGGTTTCTGGCATTTCTACAATGCAATGCAGTTTCTGCCTAGTTTTGCCGGAGTAACTGAAAATGGTATGTCAGCAATGATTTATAATATTATACCATCTTATAGCCCTGATGTTGAAGAGGCCAACGCTGATGACGACACGTCAGAGCAATGGACGGAAATACTTGAACAGGTTTTTGACGATGAGGCAAAGGTATATCTGAATAAACTTATCACAATCGGGGTTCCTGTACCAAGTTCTGTGGGGTATGAACTTGTAAATTCAAGAGGTGCAGTAATTGCAGAGTGTGAACTTGCATGGGAAGATAGAAAAATTGCTT
>JAAZCB010000656.1 GCA_012513545.1 Clostridiaceae bacterium | reverse complement strand
GTAAAAAATGAAATACCTTCAAAATACAAGAATAGTGTATTTTATAATGAATCACCTTGGCATGAAAAAGAAATAGATGCCGGAACATTAGTTTGGTATTCCGAAGATCAAGATATATGCAAATTTGGTGCAGTTTGGCTGGTCACTGAAAAAGGTATTTTTTGTGAGAATGGAACTGCGATGGGACTTACACCTCATTTAAACATAACGGGATACGCATCTAATATAGATTATATATGCCCTGAAGAAAAAGTAGGTAACGTATATTCGACTGAACAGAATTTCATTTCACAGCTCAAAGAAAAGCTTGAACAAAACAATATCCAATTTATCGATGTCAGTATAGTTGACAATAGGGCGAGCGGCGGTCAAAAACAATTAGGAATATTTTACAAATCAAGACAACCGATAATAGATGAAATACCTATTAGTGAGGTTGCATCGATTTCAGTATTCTTTGCAGATTTGGTAAAACAAGGTTTAGATGTGGACGTAATGATTGCAGGGGTTAACAATCAAAATAACAAATTGGTAGGATCATGGAGATGCGATAAAATATGGGTGGAAAGGTTTAACGATGGCACATATACTTCCAAGGATTTAATGAATATTTCATACAGCACCGTAAAGGTATATGAAACATATAACATTAAAGTAACAATAGACAAATCAAAAAGTGGATTGGCACCACAATATCTTTCAGAAAGTACACAATATCCCGTAAAAGCCGGATTAGGAAAGACATATATGTTATTGTGGATAAAAGTAACAAACAATTCATGTGATAATTCAGTTTCTACTCATCCATGGGGATTTTCCATCACTATAAACAATGTTGAATATTCACCATCTACTTATATTGGTCAGCATGGACTTCCAATTGTAGACTTGCATAAAGGAGGCTCTTCTGAAGGTTATCTTTTATTTGAAATACCTTATACAGAAAGTGTTAATTATTCAATAAGTTATAAACCGTTAGCTTTGCCTACCGACTATTGTGACATTGCAATAGTTTTTATTGATTAATTCTCTTATTCTTATTTTATTATTTCAAACCACGTATTCATAGTTTGATGGGACATCCTCGAATCTTTTCCATTCGTACCACGACGAAAGATTCAAGATATTGGCCCAATCGTTGATTCTTTTTAGATCTCCGTCAAAGTTGTTTTCATATTTGTCCATAATCTCAATAAGTAATTTGCCTTTATCCTCAAATTCAAAATTATCGTAGGCAGAGTCTAAATCAAATTTTGTCTTTTTGGCTAGGGCATTAAAATAAGCGTAGTTCATTGAATGTGAAGCTTCATATATTTTTGAAGGTGTTATTTTCCTAACTTCCTTATTCAATCCTCCGATGGCTTCCTTCAACTGGGATTGAAACGATATCTTCTGGAATTCTCTTAATCCCGGATATCTATTATATATCCACTCCTCAATTTTTAAATCAACAGGCTGATTTGTAAGCTGCATTACTAAGCCCTTGAAAAGCATTTCAATCAACTTCTCAACTTTTGATTTAGACATGACTT
>JAAZCB010000065.1 GCA_012513545.1 Clostridiaceae bacterium | reverse complement strand
TCAAAGCTAAAGGCCGGTGAAAGCTTTGAAGAAATGGTCAGGCAGTATTCCGAGGATGAAAAAACAAAAGAAACCGGAGGACTAATTGAGAATGCTGTTTACAATTCAACTGAAGACACTTTCTATGATGCCATATTCAACTCAGAACCCGGAACCCTTGTAGCTCCTGCGAAAGTACGCACAGGTTATGAAATAGGATTGGTTGAAAAAAACATCGGGTTCTTCAGGACAAGAGAAGAGTATAAGGAAATTATTGTTGTTAATGAATTTTTGAACTCTAAAGAAGAGTATAACAAATGGCTTGAAGATATTAAGAAGGAATATGAAATTGAAATAACAGATCCATTATTTAAAGCCTTCAGGTTGTTTAAAAATGGTAAGTATGCTGATTCAGCTAAGGAATATGAAAACGCCTATGTTAAAAAGAACGACATCGGCAGCCTGGCAAAAGCTTCTGAGGCATACATGCTCTCACAGGATTGGGACAATGTATTAAGAATAAGTAGTATTGGTATTAAGAAAGACTCACAAAATATCAATCATTACTTGTATAATGCTGAAGGACTTTATAGAACCGAACAGAAGGATAAATCCCTTAATATAATGAAAAAAGCTGAAGCAATTGCTAAGGATAACACTTATTTGTTAAGCCTGGTCCATAACACTTATAAAAATCTTGGACTCTCTGGTGAAGCAGATAGGATCAGCAACAAAATAAATGGAAAATAGCTGAATTTTCCCTTTTATTACCTATGTGTTTTTTTAGTGAACATGTACATTTTTTATTTTTTTTCTGCTATACTTAGTATGTTAATTTTATGCTATCCGTCTGGCATTCTTAAACATTATACAGTTAATACGGAGGAGTCCATGAAAAAAATATCGATATTGATTATTTTACCTATTCTGCTATTATTTTCTTGTTTTCAAGTTAGTGCAGAAACTTTGTCAATAAACGCCAGTTCATATATTCTTATAGATTCAAAAACAGGTCAGGTTTTAAAGGAATTTAATCCTGATGAAAAATTCAACCCTGCAAGCACCACTAAAATCATGACCGGGATCCTGGCACTTGAGAATGGAAATCCGGATCAGTTAATGACAGTCAGTCAGACTGCTATTGACGGTATCGGTCCTGGGGGCATGCATATCGGTTTAATGGTTGGAGAGCAACTGGAGTTAAAGCACTTGCTACATGCTCTTCTGGTGCAATCTGCAAATGAAACTGCTTATGTAATAGCCGAACACATTGCACCAACAAAGGAAGAATTTTGTGATCTTATGAATGAAAAGGCAATAGAGCTTGGGGCTTTAAACACACACTTTGTGAACCCCTGCGGTATCGATAATGGAAAAATCGGAGACAGTCACCTTACAACTGCAAGGGATCTTGCAATTATGGCAAGGCATGCAATGACTCTGCCCAATTTCAGGGAAATAGTCAGTAAAACCACTTATACAATACCTCCAACCAATAAACACCCTAATGAAGTAACAATAAACACCACCAACCGACTGCTTACTTATGGCAGGTACAAATCCGATTATTATGACAGGGTTACGGGAATAAAGACCGGCTATACGGACAAAGCGGGTCATAATCTTGTTTCTTCGGCTGAGAACAGTGAAGGTGTTGAACTGATAGCCGTTGTTATGGGAGTTAGGGAAGGTATTCAAATGGTATTTGATTATTCAAAGGAGCTCTTGGAGTACGGCTTCAAGAATTATTCCATGAATCTTTTAGTATCGGAAAATGAGACAATTGAAAGGGTACTTGTGTCAGAAGCCACTGGGAACCCGTATCTGGACGTTATTGCTTCTGACAGCTTTGAATGTCTTCTTCCTAACAACATTACAAATATATCTGACGAAGTAGAAATGGAAGTAACTATAAATGAAAATGTAGCTGCTCCGGTAAATGAAGGAGACGTTCTTGGATTTATGGAATTTAAAAGGAATGGTTTAATTCTGGGAAAAGTAGATTTGAAAGCCTCAAGAAGTGTTGAAAAATTAATTGTTACTCCTTCACCGGCAAAGACCGTATATAACACAATGAATGATCCGATATTTAAAAAAGTTACTCTTGTGTGTTCTATTGTACTCATACTGTTTATCGGTTTAAGGTTTACCCTTCGAAAAATATCAAGAACCATTTACTCAAAAAAGAATTGACAACCTAACAACTCAACTGCAAAAGTTGAGTTGTTTATTGAATAATCCTGATTTAATATCAATATATTATTAATAAACATATTTTTTATTAGATTTCATAAGATGTTTACTTTATAGTCCATTGTGATATATAATAATGAACGTTTAGTTTTACTTTTTTCTTAACTAAACTTGAATTAAGATGAAAAACAACAAATTATTTGGCTTTATCTATATTTGATGTATGTTAAGTGAGGGTAAGTAAGTTTGCCATCTCTTGGCTGTTAATCGGCCGGAAGGAGTGAATATAGTATGGATACACCTGTTTATGAAACCAGGTTTATAAAGAATTTAAAAGACATGCTCAAACAAAGTGCAGAACTATTCGTAGAAAAAAATGCATTTTATGTAAAACAAGGTGACGAATATACTGGAATTAAATACAAAGATTTCAAATTCGATGTTGACGCACTTGGCTCTTCCTTACTTGAGTTGGGGCTTAGTGGCAAAAATATTGCAGTCATTGGTGAAAACAGATATGAGTGGTGTTTGACCTACCTGTCAACCGTTAACGGTCTAGGCGTTATTGTACCGCTTGATAAAGAACTTCCAATCAAGGAAATTGAAAATCTGCTTAGCAGATCAAATGCGACTGCTATTATTTACTCCGGTAAATTCCACGACAGTCTTAAAGTAATGTCACAAAATCTAGAGAACGTAAAATACTTTATTAATATGGATATAAATGAAAACGATGATGAGAAGTTTTTATCCTTTAGCGCTCTTTTGGAAAATGGTAAAAAATTAATCAGCTCCGGTAACCTGGAATATATCAATTTAGAAGTTGATGAAAACATTATGAATATGCTCATTTTTACTTCAGGTACAACCGACCATGCCAAGGGTGTTATGCTTTCTCATAAAAATATCTGTTCCGACATTATGGCAGTATGTGCCTCAATATATATTGACAGCAAGGATTCGGTTTTATCCATACTTCCTCTTCACCATACTTACGCGTGTACCGCTGATTTTCTTACAATGATATACAGTGGTGTTTGCATATCCTTTAATGAAGGGCTTAAGCATATTGCAAAGAACCTGAAGGAAACCCACCCTACTATTCTTATTCTGGTGCCCCTGATTTTGGAAAGCATGTACAAAAAGATCTGGGACCAGGCCTCCAAGAAATTAAGTCTAAAGATAAAGCTCAAAGTCGGTCTGGTCTTAAGCAATTTTCTTTATAACAACTTTAAGGTAGATATCAGAAAAAAGCTTTTCAAGCAGATTCTTGACAACATTGGCGGAAATATAAGGTTGGTTGTATCGGGTGCTGCCGGCATTGATCCACAGGTTTCAAAAGGCTTCAGGTCAATGGGTATTCCTATTCTGCAAGGGTATGGCTTAACAGAAGCATCCCCTATAGTTACAGTTAATAAGGTGAATTTTTACAGAGATGACTCCATCGGTTTAGTTATCCCCGGTGTTGAAGTGAAAATCCATAATCCTGATAGTAACGGGCTTGGAGAAATAATTGTCAAAGGTGATAATGTAATGCTCGGTTACTTTGACAATGTGGAAGCAACAAGCAAAGTCCTTAAGGATGGCTGGCTCTATACAGGCGATATCGGCCGTATGGACGAGAATGGATTTGTGTACATCACCGGAAGGCAGAAAAATGTTATAGTTACAAAAAACGGTAAGAATATCTTCCCTGAAGAGGTAGAGGCTTATCTGAATAAAAGTACCTACATCTTAGAGTCACTTGTTTCAGGCAAGGACGATGAAAAGTCCGGTGAAACCATCGTTACTGCGCAGATTGTTCCTGATATTGATGCAATAAAGGTAAAACTTAAAGCTGAAGAGGTATCACCGGAAGAAATATATAAGCTTATAAAAGCTGAAGGGAAGTCAGTAAACAAAAATATGCCGCTTTATAAAAGGATACTGGAGTTCACCGTACGTGAAAACGAATTTGCCAAAACTACAACAAAGAAGATAAAGCGCTATGTAGAAAAAGGATAAAACCATAAAAATATAAGTTACTCCTTCCGTAAGTAATCCAGATGAAAAGTAACCACGATGTTCTACGGAAGGAGTATTTCTATTTTCCCGGAAATGTACGGAAAACTATTTTGATGTTATGGATACTTTTCGGTCAGCAGCATCCCACAATACTTCTGTTCCAAGACTCTCAGAAATAAATCTTAATGGAACAAGCGTCCTCCCATTAACAATCCTGGGGGGTACACCCAAGGTATATTTTTCATTGTTCAATACCGCCTGCGTATTTCCGATTGTCAGAGTTATACTCTTTTTTTCCTTAAAGCACGTCACCGATTTATTCCTGTCATCCCAGGTAACTTCAGCCCCCAAAGCTTCAAATATTGCCCTCATTGGAACCAATGTCCTTCCGTTTTCAATAACCGGTACGGAATCAAAGTTCAATTTTTTTCCGTTTAAATAAACCTTTACCGGCTTCTCTCCAAGGCTCCTGCCCACGATAAAGGCATTGTTTCCCGACAAAGGCAGCTCTTCACCTGTTGCAATAACATATGTATCACTGTTTCCGGCAAATACGGAGCCGTATACATTTGAATACAAAATGTCCACAAACTGTGTCTCCCAGTTGATACCATCAATAGATGCCACTATTG
>JAAZCB010000655.1 GCA_012513545.1 Clostridiaceae bacterium | reverse complement strand
TTATTTGCCGTTTACAACTCATCTTTCAGGTACTTTAGCGATAAATAATAGCCGTTTTCAACACCACTTTATCAAACATTAAACCTTAAAATCAAGCATTTAACGTTAAATACTGTGTTTTGGATGAAATATGGCGTATTTGTCTTCCCAACACGAGTATCGGAGTCATTTAAAAAATGAAATCTACAGGGAAGATATCAGTTATTGAAACCCTACTTTATATCGCTGAAAAACGAAGAAAAAGTATGGTCTAAACCCCTGATTACCCGTGCCAGTACCGCTATGGTAAAATTATCCCCTGTGAGGGATGACTTTTCGAATTTAAAATACGTGTTGCGATTTATCTTGGCGTGCAAGGCAAATTGTTCGTATGAAAACCCCATCTCAGTTCTAAGTTTCTTTGCCTTAGCAGCAATCTTCATGATGGTTTCCCTATCCAAGTCAGAGACAATATGTTTTCTTGGGTTATCTGCCATTTCTGATTTGATTAATGTCAAAGGTAATCAATCGAAATAAATATTTACAGGAATAAGTTTATTTAAATAGGTTTATTTAAATAAATTTTTGCTTACATTTGCTCTATGAATGGAAAAACCAAATTCTTACAGCAAATGGTCTACATCTACAAAGGAGAAGACCCCATAGAGTATATGATAATTGTAGAATATGATGCAATTACAAGCCTTCCAATTCGTACATATATTGTTGAAGTACCACTTCAGCATCTTGGATTTTTCAAATACCACTTCATTTCAAACTAATCGATTATGAAACATGTCGCCTTATATTGCAGGGTATCCCTTTCTAATGGTTCACAGACAACCGAGAACCAACGCATCCGATTAGAAGAATATGCAAACAAGAATAACCTTACCTATGATATTTATGAGGAAGAGGAAAGCACCCGAAAAACTCGCCCGGTAAAACAGGCACTAATGGAGCGGTTACGTAATCATGAATGTAAGCATCCGGTCTGCCACATATTTTGCTAACGGAAGGATCCGATTATCTTCCCCGGCAAAAAATCAATGTTAAGCAGTTCAAAGATGGCCGTTATCTTGGAGCGGCAGAAGGAGTCGGGATTAAGCGTCAAAAGTTTTTGTACCAACGAAGGCATAGCACCATCAACATTTTTTTACTGGCAGAAGAAGCTTCGTACGGAGGGCCCTGGCGGGCGCTTTATACCGCTGCTTGTCCGGGCACCTGGATCAGCGGTATACCCAGCCTCTGGACAGAAGCCTGCTCCCGGCATGGACAATAACCAGTTGGAGATTACCTATCCCAACGGGACCACCCTTCGGATAAGACAAACCCTGGATCTGGCCGGACTTCGTTCACTTGTATCCCTGTTAGACTGAGGCCCATGTTCCATCTTCACAGCTCACTGAGGTATTACTTGTATCCTCTGCCGGTAGATATGCGCAAAAGCTTTTACACCCTGAGTGGTGTGGTTAACTCACTGATGAACCAGGATGTCCGCAACGGAGGGGTCTTTATCTTCATGAACCGTCATCAGAATGTTATGAAGATCCTTCACATGGAATACGCCGGACTGGTTATCTATCATAAGAAACTTGAATCGGGACGGTTTAGGCTGCCGGTTTTTGATGAGACGACCGGATCCATAAATATTGATTGGGAGGATTTAATGTCTATGGTTGAAAACGTAAAACCAAGGTGTTCAAAAACCCATCGGATTGTTAATAACTATCAGTCATTCAGTTAATTAAAAGTGGCCAGGCTAGGTATCACGTAGCTTTGTCTGAGTTATCTTTGGCTCAGACTTCAAGCAAGACGAACTGTGTCAAATACACCTGATCAAAGCGCATTTATCGAGACCCTTCTCCAAGAGCGTGATGAGCTTTATCAGGAGCTGTCCAAGCTAAGACAAGTAGATGGAGGGACTCTGGAACGCTACGAAGCAATAATCAGGGAAAAGGATCTCAAGATCACGCGTTTGGGTGAGAAAATAAAGAACTTTGAAGATAAGATCAAACAGTTAACCGATCAGTTGGCCTGGCTAAGGCGTAAGTTCTGGAAGCCGTCGAGTGAAAAGTACATCCCATCTGATCCTGCCCAGCGCAAGCTTGACTTTGAAGGCCTTGACATACTGCCCGAAGAAGAGACTGTCATCAAGGCTTCAGCTACTGAAATCATCACCTATAAGCGCACCAGGGTAGAAAGAGAGAAGAAGCAGCCGGTTCGTATGCCTCTGCCGGAGCATCTGCGCCGTGAGATAGAGGTCATCGAGCCGGAGGGTATTGATGAGAACTGGGTTCGTATAGGCGAAGAGGTTACCGAGCAGCTGGAACATAAACCCGGAGAGCTTTATGTCCGAAGGATCATACGCCCGAAATATGCTATGAAGAAGGATCTTCAACTGGTGCAGGAATCAAGTGGTGAAGAGATCCGGGATAAAGTCGTTAAGATCGCACCACTTCCTCTTTTACCCCTGCCAAGGAGTAATGCCGGGGCCAGTCTGCTTGCTGAACTTATCATGGGCAAATACATGTATCATCTTCCTTTCCACCGGCAACTGGCAATGTTTAAGCTTGAGGGCATAAAGATACCTGCATCAACTGTCAACGACTGGTTCGTCGGTTGCGGGGATCTTCTCAGGGCGCTCTATTACAGGTTAAAGGAGATAGTGCTTGAGAGTGACTATATACAGGTCGATGAAAGCACCGTGCCGGTTATCAATAATGAAAAGCATCGGGCGGTAAAAGCCTACCTGTGGGTGGTCAGGGCAGTGATGAAGAACCTGGTATTCTTTCATTATGACAAGGGATCACGTGCCCAGAAAGTTGTCATAGAACTTCTCCACAATTACAAAGGTGCAGTACAGACAGACGGTTACGATGTTTATTCTATCTACGAGAATAAGAAGGGGGTATTGTTACTGAGTTGCTGGGCACATGCAAGACGAAAATTTACCGAAGCACTGAAAGAGGACAAAACCGGAGCTGAGTATGCCCTGGAACAAATCAGCCTGCTCTACGGAGTGGAGTCGATGGCTGATGACCAGGGGCTCGATTACCAGCAGAGGGCAGAACTACGTTCAAGACTTGCTTATCCCATCCTCCTTGGTTTTGAAAAATGGATCGTCAGCTACATGCCCAAGGCATTATCAGATGGCAGAATGAGCAAGGCATTACAATACACATATAAATTGTTCCACAGATTATCCAGATATCATCTTGACGGACGCTACCAGATGGATAGTAACCTTGTTGAGAACAGTATCCGTTCTCTGGCTCTGGGGAGAAAAAACTACATGTTTTGCGGTAATCATGATGCGGCAGAGAATGCAGCCATAATGTACTCACTGCTCGGCTGCTGTGCAGCCCTGGATGTAAACCCCCGGGAATGGCTGACAGATGTCCTGACCCGGATCCCATACTACAACAACAATTACAGCCTTGACCTGGCAGACCTACTGCCTCATAACTGGAAATCCGGCCAGGCGCTCCAATATGCTCCATTGGATATCCAATAATTATTGGAGATTGTTGGAAAAAGTTGAACACTCCATCTACTTTTTACAGAATATCAAAGAACTCTAAGAAAGTTGTATTGAAACCTAGCTGCGGCAATATAGCCAATGGTCAGGCAGCTGTCAACATGTGCCAGACCGAATGCTTACTCATGAATATGAGGCTGTAATTGTTTATCGTTTGGACCGATGGGCAAGGTCTTCAACGGAACTTATACTGGGTGCGAAGGAGCTACTCGACAAGGGGATTGGCTTCATAAGTGTCTCGGACAATCTTGACTTCAACTCAGCTACGGGCAAGCTGCATTTTGCAATACTATCTGCGTTTGCGGAATTTGAAAGGGAACTTATCCGGGAACGTACAATCGAAGGTCTTCGCAGGGCAAAGATGCAAGGGAAACGTCCGGGAAGACCCAAGGGAAGTAAAGATAGTAAGAAAAGAAAAAGGTCAGGATACTATCTGCGGGAAGCAACAAAACGTCAGAAAAAGGATGCGGCAATAGGAGTCTTCAAAAGCATTGAGGTCTACTTGGATTAAATTTAACTCCTATCGGTTGCATTATCATCATCAGACCAGATTTCTAATAGATTGACTGTCTTATTATACGGTTCATATCTATCCTCAATTCTATCAATGGCTACAATTACAGGAACTTGAGCAATTTGTCCTGCCAATATGCATGTCCCTGTTGGCAGTATCGAAAGGGAATCAACTGACACCTTATCCAGATAAGAAATAGTTGTTCCAACCGCATCGATATCATAATTGTTAATTAATCTATGTAAAAAATAGTTATGAATTTGAGAAATGATTGTCGGAGAAATATCATAAGGTCGCTGACTCGCTATTGTAAGAAAAACTCCAAATTTCCTTCCTTCCTTTATTATTTCTTCAAAAGTCTCCAACCTGTAATCTTTCCAAGTTTCACTCTCCCTATCAGAAACGTGCGATAAGATGTTGTGAGCTTCATCAATTATGATATTCAGATACTTTAATTTATTATTCTCTTCCTTTTTCCTTTCATAAATTTGTTTACACAATAAAAGAGGCAAAATTTTACGCATATGTAGATTTACATCTCTAAGGGAAATAATTGTAAAGTTCTTACTGCCAGTCGTCTGTGTGCCATCGACAATAATTACCTTTTCCAAGTCATTTATGCGCTTGTCAAGTCTTCCAATGAGTGGTGCTATATGTTCCTTATTTGAATATCCCTTTAATATTTCGAAGTAGTAGTTGAAGATTAGCTTTAACCTAATGATTTGGATTGGGGAAAAGCGGTTGGCATCAACCGCAAGAACATTAGCCTTATCATATATTACGTTCGGAATAAATGCATTTGGGTCACTCGCCCAAAAGGTCACTGTAGCTGATGATTCATAATAATAGACTTTATTATTCGAGTGGTATTTTAACGACATTCTATAATCATCTATCAACTCTAACAAACCATTTATACCGTCATTGACGTTATTCTTAGCAATTTCTTCGAGGAAACTTATTACTAAGTCCTTTTCTTGATTAGGATTATTATTTGTAACAATGAGGATGAGGTTTCTGCTAATAAGGTCTTTTATCCCTTCACTCGTTGCAAATTTATTTTCTAAGAAGTCACTATTTAGAGTCCTATTGATAAAGGGCAATTGTGTTTTTTCAGTAGCCTGTAAAAAAACTGACCAAAACTGGCTTTCATTAATTAACGCTTGCGATACTGGATATTTATCCCCACCGTCTCTTCTTGAAGTAGACAACTCATATATCGATTTGAATTCTTCCTCAACAATGATGTCTCGCCCCAACTTGTTTTCAACGTATTCCCCGTTAAAATCGATTAAAAAGAATTCAGTATTTTCCTGAAACTTTTTATTGCACTTAAATTTTTCGTAAAACTCCCTATATAGCTTTGACAGGGTGTATGATTTTCCACTACCAGTATTACCGAAAATCCCAAAATGACTTGAAAAAAGACTTGTGATGCCAATTCTGATTTCTTGTCCCTTCTCTAAGGCTAATGTGCCAATTTTAATTGAATCATCACCTGCTTTAACAAAGTCATGAATTAATTCGAATTCATGTCGTTCCAATAAGAAGCACTCATTATCGATAAGAGGAATTTCCTTAATACCTCGTTGAAAAGTGTTTCTCTCAAGATACCCAAGTAATTTCACAATTAATTCCCTGTCTACTCTGTCTATGTTTCTTGAATAAATTTCATTGAATACTTTTTCTTCCCTTATATACTCGCTTTCGACCTTTGCGATAATGGGAACAAATCCCTTGATTATTTTAACATAGCCTCCGACTGTTACATTCTTTAATAGGTCGCCTTTGTAAAGTAAATGAGATGAATTTTTTGTTTTGTCAACCTTTATTTTTATTTCCCTTCCGTTTACTGAAACTACCCGACCAATTTTAAAAATGGAGTCCTTTAAAGTAATTTCGTCAGTAATATTATCTGTATTATTCATTTCCAAGATGGTTTAAACTGCATAGCTTTTCAAAGGATGGAATAGCATTTTAATTAATCCTTTAAAATCCAGCACTTTTTCATTGTCTGAGTTCTCAGCCCCGGAATCGTTAATATTACCAGAAAGGTCACTAAAATCGACTATTCTTATGTTATTATTCTTTAACGAGAATTTGTCAAGTGTCAGGCATTCGGTAATTTCATCTTTTGCCTGCTTGTTGTAAGAAGTAACATAAATCTGCAATGTGGGATTTGAATTTGCAGCTCTTAGTACAATCTCTCTAATATGCTCATCTCTAAACGAAAATCCCAGTGAAAAAAGAATACAGTTTTCCTTTTCCAATTCATTTGCAAACATCCGTAATAATTCATAGTAATAAACATTGAGGATACTTGACTTAAACTTATCCTTTGTGGGATTGACGATTTGAATTGCTTCATATTCATTTATAAAAGCTTCAATTAGATGTGGTTTGTCTTGGATGGACTTCGAAAGTTCTCTTGACAATTCCATAATTTCCGCCATACTCATGTTTTCAGGGATACTAACAAGAAATTGGTCATATTTTGATTCTGTTAATCGTCTTGACAATTCTTCAATCTGATGTAAATGAGCATCTATTGTAATTGAATCTGAACTCGGATGTTTCCCCCAGTTTATCGCACCATGTAATTTTAATAGGTTAAATACTGGAACTTCCGAAGTATTGCCATAATGTAAACTGGTCTTCAGATAGGAGAATAAAAAATTGCTCAAATTGAAGGTGGGATATATCCTGCCCTTAAAACCATCATTAAATTCCAGATGTAACTCTTCGATAGCTCTATCAAGAAAAATGTCAATGTTTGTTGTAAAAAGATTAACCTGCTTATTTAATAATGTGTTTTTTCTATGAAGAATGAGTTCATTAAGAATATTTAAGAAGGACATATAATTGAAAAGAACATCCCTAAACAACACATTATCTGCACAATTAGACTCAATGTTCCTTGCCATTACATTATCAAAGTACTTTTTATATAATGACGCTTTTGCTATCTGCCAAGCCAATCTTCCTTTTGTGGGTTGTGAGTCGAGCTCTGCTAATAACGTTTCAATATTCCCCAATGTGGGGATAAATGGCATAGACAATCCAGAACCAATCAAGAAATTAAGATTGGATGACTGAATTGCATCAGTAATTTTTTCAATAAGTACCATGGCAAAGACTGTAGATAATTACTACTATAAAAGTAAGTAAGTTTTTCGATTGAATAATGGCATTGGATACCCTCAAAACATGAAGATTGGATAAAAATCCTCCCCCAAATAATCAATCCTTTATTTTTTAATATTTTAAGCCCTGTTCCTCCCCTGTTATTTAGTATGTATAATATCGACCGTTTATTTATTCCACGTATTCTTATTACTTAAGAATTTAAGTTGCTGATAATTTATCATTTTGAAATTCGTAAATTTGAGTAATGCAATAAAGTCAAGGTTTATGAATCGTTATTAGTTTTTCACAGAAGACTTTTAATCATATACTTAAAATAATTCGAAATGACAACAGAAGAAATTATTTGTAATGCAATCAAGAACAGATTTGTCATACAGTTCAATTACGAAGGTCATCAACGTCTTATTGAACCTTTTACCCTTGGATACCATAAGGATACAGGCAACTTAGTGCTTTCTGGTTATAGGGTGGGGGGTTATACAAAAAGCCATAGTGAACCCCCTTGGCGGCTATTTAAAGTAAATCAGATGAGTGGAATTGGTATTACAGACCAAAAAGCTGCAACATTCAGAGATGATTATAATCCAAATGATTCCAGAATGTCACAAATCATCTGCACTTATTAGATAGCGGAAATTCAATGAACTTCAAGTTATGAATACGATAACCATCTATTTTGACAAACCTAAATCATTTGAACCCCAAAACATTGCTCCACTGAAAGGGATTGTTGGTTTGTATTTTATTTTCACAAAAGAGATATACATCCAGTATCCATTTGACAAGTCGAAATTGTTATACATTGGGATGAGCGAAAGGAGAACAAATAGTATTGGAAGTAGGTTACTTGGTCATTTTGATGGAAAGTCAAAGAATATTGGACTGATGAATTATAGGAAGATTACCCCATTGCTGTTTACATATATCAACTTTGACATATTAAAAGCGAACTGGAAACATAAAGTTGAAGACCTTGAAAGTTATTTCATATTAAGCTTTGTAGACCATTATGGTGTTTATCCTATTTGCAACAATAAAACAGGTTATGAAGTTCAAAATAGGGATTTGAAAGTTAAACTAAACATTGATTGGAATTATTTCAAGCAAGACAACCTATGAATCAGAAAGTTAAATCTGGAATAGAGATATTAGACGAATTCTTTGAAGAAATAAAGGAATTGGATAATGTGGATATCTCTATTGCTGAATCCTTGTCACAGCTTTACAAACAGGGTAAGTTGACTGATGCCAATGTAAAAAATATGCTACAAAACTTACGGGAGAGTAATGAAAACAAAGGTTAAACAATTACATATTAAAGGTTTACGTGGAATACAAAAACCACTTACCCTAAATTTATCTGGACAGTCAATTCTTTTATATGGTGAAAATGGGTCTGGTAAGAGCAGCATTTCAGATTCAGTAGAATGGTTTTTTAAAGATGAGGTGAAGCATCTCTCCGGAGAGGAAATTGAATTAAAAGAAGCATTACGAAATTATAGTATGAGTGTTGATGATGAATCATCAATCACAATTGAATTCACAAAATCTGCATTAAATGCAACTAAATCAATAAAGACGAAAAAGGATAAACTGGTAATATCCTGCACCAATGA